>JALYRA010000094.1 GCA_030855545.1 Actinomycetota bacterium
CCGACCCCGCTGCAGTAGTGGCGCGGTCGGCCAGAGCTCTCGCCCGGTCGACGCGAGGGTCACTTCCCGCGTTGATCTTGACCATACGGGCCGCGATCGACGCGGCTGCGGCGGCGAGATCTGCTCCGGCAGCCGCATCGCCGCTCACATTCGGGTTGCCCTCGGCCGCGACGAGCGCCGCCAGCTCGGCGACCTCGGCGGCGATCTCGGCGATCTCGAACGGGATCGCCACGATCGCCTCCTTCGTCTCGTCGCTCCGCTCCGCCATGAAGGCGCTGTACGCGTCCGCGTCCGCGTCGGCGAGCGGCTCGACCCGCGCACGCAGCTCCTCGGCCCTGCCGACGAGCTCGGCGCGGCGCTCCCACTCGTCCTCGGCGAACCTGGCCGCCATCGCGGTCAGTCCCGCAGCGAGCGACGCGGCGATCGCTGCGACGGCGCCGCCGCCCGGTGCAGGCGTCCGCGCCGGTACGGCGTCGAGGAACTCCTTCAGGCCGCCGTCGAGAAACGGCTCAGAAGAGCCCAACCGTGCGCCCGTCCTCGTCGATGTCGACGTTGAACGCGGCGGGGCTCGCGCCGAGGCCCGGCATCGTCTGCATCGTCCCGCAGAGCGCGACGAGCCAGCCGGCGCCGGTGTAGGCGCGCACGTCTCGGACGGTCAGCTCGAAGCCGGTTGGCGCGTTCGTCAGCTCGGGGTCGTGCGAGAGCGAGAGGTGCGTCTTGGCCATGCAGATCGGCAGGTGGTCGAGACCGCCCGCGCTGTACTGCTTGATCTTGTCCTTCGCGGTCTGAAGGAAGACGACACTTGCCGCTCCGTAGACGCGGCGGGCGATCGCCTCGATCTTGGCGTCGATCGGCGCGTCGATCGGGTAGGTGTGCTCGAACTCGTTCGGGTGGTCGGCGGCGTCGACGACGGCCTCCGCGAGTTTCGCCGCCCCTTCGCCGCCGCGCTCGAACCCCTCGTTCAACTCCGCTGCGTGCGCACCGTGCTCGAGCGCGAGGCGGCGGACGAGCTCGACCTCGTCGTCGGTATCGCCGGGGAAACGGTTGACCGCGACGACGGCGTGCAGACCGAACTCGCCGACGATCTCGAGGTGACGGCGGAGGTTCTCGGCACCGCGCTCGATCGCGTCGAGATCTCCGTCAGGATCGCCGCCGTGATGCTTCAACGCCTTGGCGGTGGCGACGAGGACGACGGCGCTCGGGCTGAGACCGCCGGCGCGGCAGACGATGTTCAGGAACTTCTCCATCCCCATGTCCGCGCCGAAGCCGGACTCGGTGACGACGTAGTCGCCGAGCTTCAGCGCGACGAGGTCGGCAACGAGCGAGTTGTTCCCGTGGGCGATGTTCGCAAAGGGGCCGCAGTGGACGAGCGCCGGCTGGCCCTCGAGCGTCTGGACGAGGTTCGGCTTCAGCGCGTCCTTGAGCAGGACGGCCATCGCGCCCGCCGCCTGGAGGTCGTCGGCGAGGACGGGCTCGCCCTCGAACGTGTACGCGACCGTGATCGCGCCGAGACGCGCGCGCAGGTCGTGCAGGTCGCGCGCGACGGCGACGATCGCCATCACCTCGGAGGCGGCGGTGATGTCGAAGCCGGTCTCGCGGACGTAGCCGTTCGCGCGGCCGCCGACCCCGACGACGATGTTGCGGAGCGCACGGTCGTTGATATCGACGCAGCGCCGCCAGGCGACCGAAAGCGGGTCGACCCCCAGCTTGTTGCCGTGCAGTACGTGCGCCTCGAGCATCGCGGCAAGCAGGTTGTTCGCGGCGCCGATCGCGTGGATATCCCCCGTGAAGTGAAGGTTCAAATCCTCCATGGGGACGACCTGCGCGTACCCACCGCCCGCAGCGCCGCCCTTGATCCCGAACACCGGTCCGAGCGATGCCTCGCGCAGACAGAGCACGGGCTTGCAGCCGATGTGGCCGAGACCCTGGGTGAGTGCGACCGACGTCGTCGTCTTTCCCTCGCCCGCCTTCGTCGGCGTGATCGCGGTGACGCAGACGAGCTTGCCGTCCGGCGTCGAGCGGAGGCGATCGAGGACGGCGAGGTCGATCTTCGCCTTGGTGCGCCCGTACGGCTCCACCTCGTCGGGCATGAGGCCCGCCGCGGCTGCGATCTCGTCGATCGGCCGGAGCGTCGCCGCCTGGGCGATCTCGAGGCTCGAAGGCATCTCCGTCCGCACGGAGGAGACCCTAATGGCGCGCGACGGCGCCGAGATGCTTCTCGTGCGCGCCGGTCTCGATGATCTCGGCGATCTGTGCGAGCACGTGCTCGATCTCCTCGTCGGAGGTGAAGTAGTGCGGGCCGATCCGGATTCCCGCGGCGGGGCGGAAGTCGCAGAGGATCTCGCGCTCGGCGAGCTCCTTGTAGACGGCCGGGAACTCCTCGACGTGGACGGTGACGGTGCCGCCGCGGCGCTCTGGCTCCCGCGGGCTCGCGATCCCGAAGCCCGCCTCGTCGGCGAGCCGGATCAGAAGGTCGGTCTGGCGGAGCGAGTTGGCGCGGATCCGGTCGACGCCGATCTCCTCGATCAGGTCGTAGCCGGCCGTGGCGGCGTAGAGCGCCGGCACGTTCGGCGTGCCGGTGAGGAAGCGGGCCGCGCCGCTCGCGTAGCGCATCTCCTCCTCGAAGCCGAACGGCGACTCGTGCGCCTGCCAGCCCGTGTAGGTGGGCTCGAGCCGCTCGGCGAGGTCGGGGCGGACGTAGAGCCAACCATTGCCGGGGCCGCCGCAGAGCCACTTGACGGAGCCGCCGACGGCGAAGTCGACCTGCAAGGCGGTGACGTCGAGCGGCACGATCCCCGCCGATTGGTAGGCGTCGAGGATCACGTGCGCTCCGACCTCGTGGGCGCGCTCGACGATCTTCGCGATGTCCTGGATCTCGGCCGACTTGAAGAGGACGTGGCTGATCGGGACGAGCAGCGTGCGCTCGTCGATCGCGTCGACGATCTCTCCGTCGTCCTCGCAGATGACGACCTCGAGGTCGCGACGGGCCTGGTAGAGGTAGCGCACGGACGGGAAGTTGCCGCGCTCGTAGACGACGCGGTTCCGCTGCGGAGTGGGCTCGAAGCAGGAGAGGACGATCGCCTCGGCAATCGCCACGTTCTGATGCATGACCGTCGTACCGGCGGGAGCCCCGACGATGCGGCCGATCTGGTCGCCCACGGCCATCGGCATCTCCCACCAGCCCTCGCCCCACGCGCGGATGCCGCGCTCTCGCCAGGTGCGGGCGTACTCGGCGACCCGCTCCTCCGCGCGCCGCGGCATCGCCCCGAGCGAGTGGTTGATCAGGTAGGTCGTGTGCTCGAGGATCGGGAACTCGGAGCGGTACTCGAGAAGCTCGCGCATCAGCGCGCAGTCTGCCCGAACGAGCGCTTGTGTTTCAGAAACACAAGCCTTCTGCCGGCGACGTTCACACCTTCGCGATCTGAGGGGTCTCGCTGCCGTCCGTCTCGAGCGAGACGGCCAGGACTTCGGCCTTGATCCACTCGGCATGTCGCTCGACGAGGTCGGCGTCGCCGGCCGGCAGCGTGACGGTGATCCGATCGGTCAGGTCGAAGCCCTTCTCCTTGCGCATCGAGTTGAGCGAATGGATCAGGTCGTAGACGCGGCCCTCGACCTCGAGTTCCGGATCGAGGGTGGTGTCGAGCGCAACGGTGACGCCCTCGTCCGACGCGACCGCCCAGCCCTCCTTGCCCGACCGTTCGACGAGCACCTCCTCCGCACCGAGCTCGTGGCCGAGGACGCGGAAGCCGCCGCCCTCGAGCTGCTCGAACTCGCCTGCGGCGAGGGCCGCCCGCACGGCGCCGAGCTCCTTCCCCAGCTTCGGGCCGAGCACCGGCAGATGGGGCTTCACGTTCAGCTCGGTCGCCTCGACATGGCCGAACTCGACCTCCTTCACGCGCAGCTCCTCGCGCAGCTCGTCCGCATGCGCGGCCGCGAGCGGAGCGCCCTCGACGACGAGACGGCGGAGCGGCTGGCGGAGCTTCAAGCCGGAGGCAGCGCGAGCCTGGTGCCCGAGACCGACCACGCGACGGAGCTCGGCGACCTCTGCGAGCAGCGCGTCGTCCATGTCGGCGGCCTCCGGCCAGCCGGCGAGGTGGATCGAGTCCGGCGGATCCCCGGCGGCGCCACGGACGAGGGCCTGCCAGAGATGCTCGGTGAGGAACGGCATCACCGGAGCCACCACCCGCAGTCCCTGCACGAGCGCCGCCCACAACGCCTGCAGCGCCACAGCGTCGCCGTCCCAGAAGCGGCGCCGGGAGCGGCGGATGTACCAGTTCGAGACGTCGTC
>JALYRA010000067.1 GCA_030855545.1 Actinomycetota bacterium
GCCGAGCCGCGCTCCCGCGCCAGCGCGAAGCCATCGCCGATCTCGACGCCCTTGACCGCCTGGATCCCCATCAATGCCGCCGCCAGTCGCGCGTCGAGTCGGTCTTCTCGCGTCGCGTACGACCCGAGCCCGGGAAAGACGCCCGTCGCGCGCACCTCGACGATGCCGCCGAGCGTGTCGCGGTCGCCGCGGGCGGCATCGATCGCGGCCTCCCAGCCCTCCCGCGCGCCGCCGATCTCGAGTACCGAGCCGGCGACCTCGATCCCCAGCTCGCGGAGCAGCGCCTTCGCGACCGAGCCGGCGGCCACGACGACCGCTGTGTGCCGCGCGCTCGCCCGCTCCAGCGCGTCGCGAACATCCTGGTGGCCGTACTTGAGCACCCCAGCGAGGTCGGCGTGCCCGGGGCGCGGCAACGTCACCGCCTTGGTGCCCTTTCCCGAGGGCTCGCCCTCGGGCGGCCACGGATTCATCCCCCACTCCCAGTTCTTGTGGTCGCGGTTCAGCACGAGCAGCGCGAGCGGCGTTCCGAGTGTCCGCCCGTGCCGAAGGCCGGCGAGCACCTCGACCGTGTCCTGCTCGAGCTGCTGGCGCGGACTGCGACCGTAGCCCTGCTGGCGTCGATGCAGGTCGGCGTCGATCGCGCCACGGTCGAGCACCAGGCCGGCGGGAAGGCCAGTCAGGATCGCGACGAGCGCCGGCCCGTGCGACTCGCCCGCAGTGGTCAAGCCGAGGTTCACGCGGCAAGCGTATGCGTCAGGCCGGAACGGCTACGAGCCGAAGGCGGTACGCGATCGCGACCGCCTCCGCGCGACTATGGGCGCCGAGCTTGGAGAGAATGCGCTCGATGTGCGTGCCGACGGTCTTCGGACTGATCACGAGCTGCCGCGCGATCCCCTGCTGCTGAACGCCTTCCGCGAGCAGGCGTAGGACCTGGAGCTCCCGGGGGGTCAGCCGCGGGTCGTCGAGCTCCTCGAGCGGGATGCGCCGGAGCAGAGCACGCAACCGAGCGAGCAGCTCGTCCGGGGCGAAAGGCTTGACGAGATAATCGTCGGCGCCGATCGTGAGCCCCGCGACGCGGTCGAACGACTCGGTGCGCTCCCCGGAGACGAGCAACACGGGAACGCGAAGCCCGAGATCATCCCTGATCGCACGACACACTTCGTAGCCCGACAGGCCCTGCATGTTCACATCGAGAATCACCGCCGCCGGCGGCGCATCCACCAGAGAGTCGAGCGCATCGCTCCCACAGCTCGCGGGCTCCGCCGTGTAGCCCCGTTCGTCGAGCAACGCGCAAACGTAGGTACGGAACGGCCCGTCGTCATCGACGACGAGCACTCGCAAGCGTTCGGTCCTGAGTCTCATCCCAATCACTCATACGCCTTTCGCGCGCCGAGTGCAAGGCCGTCGCCGTAGGGCAACGAGCCGATTCGAAATAGGGCGTCTGCCCCCTGTCCGGGGATCGACAACGGTCATAGCGTTGGCGGCGGGAAGAGGTCCCCCACCGGGGCCAGGGCATCCGCGCCCCGCGCGCGGTCGACACAAAGGGTGACTCATGAGAGCCAGGGCAGGAAGAACGCTGGTAGTACTGACACTCGCGATTGGGCTGTTCGCCGCCTTCGCGAACGCCGCGCTCGCCGCGGACACGCTGACACCGACTCCGGTCGTCGTCACGCTTCCGGCAGGCGGATCGACGACCGTCGGAAAGGCACTTCACCTCGATGGCCTGCCCGCCCGGGCGGACATCATCGTCGCGATCGATACGACGGGCAGCATGGGGGCCGCGCTGGCGAAGGCGAAGCTCGATGCAGTCGACATCTGCGCGGACGTCCAAGCGGCGATCCCCGGAGCTCGCTTCGCCGCTGTGGAGTTCCAGGACTATCCGACGTTTCCGTATGGCGCGCCGAGCGATTCCCCGTACGAGCTGCACACCCCCGGCTACACCGCCGACTGTGCATCCTTCAGCGCCGGAGTCGCCGCGATGACTCTCGGGAATGGCGTGGACTTTCCCGAGTCGAACAATCGCGTGCACTTCGAGGCGTACTCTGATCCGGCGCTGCTCGTGAGCCGGGATCCCCAGGCGACCCGGTTTCTGGTCGTGCTGGCGGATGCGATCCCTCACAGCATCCCCTCCTTCGGCGCTTGCCAGAGCACCTCGCCACTCAGCGACCCCGGTCGTAACGGCGTCAACGAAAGCGGCGGGGGCGACGACATCGATACCCCCGAGGCGATCGCGGGCCTGAACGCCGACGATCACACCCTGCTCTACATCAGCTACACCGCCGGCCCGAACGCGCATCCATGCCATGAGGACATGGCCGAAGCGACCGGCGGCGTTGCCGTACCGGACGAAGAAGCGAACGACATCGGCGCGTTCATCATCGAGCAGGCCGAGGAGACTCCCTTCACCGTCGACCTGCAGGTGTCTGCCGGATGCCTGCTCGGGATCAGCTTCGCTCCGTCATTCCCCCAGGGGCCGTTCAGCGGAGAGCAGACGATCTCGTTCGTCGAGACGATCACGGCCCCGACTGTGCCGGGGAGCTTCACGTGCACTGTGACCGCGGTCATGAGCCCCGGTGGGCCGACGACTGCCGTCCAGACGGTCAACGTCAACGTCACGCCCGGGCCCCCGGCGACGCTGGTCCTCACACCGGCAACGGACACGAACCCGGTTGATGACCGGCACTGCGTCACGGCGACCGTGAGGGACGCGTTCGGCAACCCGGTCCCCGGCGCGACGGTGGACTTCTCGACGACAGGCGGTGCGACGCCTCCGAGCGGCTCCGCGACCACGAACGCAAGCGGACAGGCCGAGTTCTGCTTCATCGGACCGGGGCTGCCCGCGACCGTGGTGATCACGGCGAACGCCCGTGGCACGACGGCGTCCGGCACGGCAACGAAGGTGTTCGTGCTGCCCGGGAGCGCCGAAAGCTGCAAGGTCACCTATGGCGGGCGGATCACCGCAGCCAACGGCGACAAGGCCACCTTCGGCGGCAACGCGAAGGCCGACGGCCTGAAAGGAAACGAGAACTACCAGGATCACGGACCGGCGGCGGACATGCACGTGAAGTCGTCGACGATTCTCGCTGTGACCTGCAGCAGGGACGGCACGTCGGCCAGCATCTTCGGAACGGCGACCGTCGACGGAGCAGGATCATTCGGCTTCCGGATCGACGTACGGGATCTGGGCGAGCCGGGAACGGGGGACCGGTACCGGATCCGCCTCAGCAACGGGTACGACTCGGGTGATCAGCAGCTCGAGAGTGGCAACATCCAGATCCACTAGCTTCCGAACCAGGTAGTTGCACGGCGACGAGGGGCTCGCTTCGGCGGGCCCCTCGTCTACGTCCGGATCGCGGAACGCATGACCTCGACCGGTGCGGGCGAGCCGGTCCAGAGCTCGAACGAGGCGGCGCCTTGCGCGACGAGGACCTCGAGCCCGTCGTGGACGGTTGCGCCCGCCTCGCGTGCGACTGCCGCAGTCGCGGAACCCGGGTACGGCAGGTCGACGAGTGTCTGACCCGCGCCGACTCGGACGAGGACCTCGTCCTTCACCGGCGTCGCGTTCACCACGAGATCGGCGTCATCGATCTCGGGCGGCCAGACGCCCTGCCGCTCGAACCGGCGCGCGTGCGGTAAGGCCCTCGCGAACGCTACGGCCGAGCCGCCGCCACCGATGATCACCGGACGCTCGGCGGGAAGCCCCTCGAGAATGGCGGCGTCGGTCGAGTGGCCCTCGATCCGGCCGTCGCGGAAGACGAGCGTGTTCACCGAGACATCGTCGGTGTCGACGAGCTTCGCAACCGCCAGCTTGTACGGCGCGGTCACGTTGGCTCCGGCGAATCCGAGCTCGCCGAGCCCTCGGACAGCGCCTTCGAGCCGCTCCGGCGGCACGTCGAACGCCACGTAGGCGTAATCGAGCGCCAGCACCGCGAACGCGGCGTTCTGCATCCGGGGCGAAAGCGAGTGCGCGACCGGATGTCCGAGCAAGGCGACGAGCCGAGTCGAGCCGGAGATCACTGGAAGAGCTTGTGTTGTTTCAACACAAGCCAGCTCGAGCACGGCTTGGTTGCGTGGGTCGAAGAACGCTCGTGTTGTTTCAACACAAGCTCATCCGCAGCCGAAGCCGTACTCGCACGCTTTCGCGAAGAACTCGGACTCGCTCGCCGTGAAGAAGTGATGCACCTTGTCGGGCTTGCGCACGAAGAAGAGAAAGTCGACCTTGGCGGGATGCGCGGCTGCCTGCATCGAGGCGAGGCCCGGGTTCGCGATCGGAGTCGGCGGCAAACCGGTGCGGTTGCGGGTGTTGTACGGGTTGTCGCTCTCGAGCTGCGAGACGCGCAGGGACTCCGTACCGGGAACATCGAGGCCGTAACGGATCGTGGCGTCGATCCCGAGCGCCATCCCCGCCTTGAGCCGGTTGTAGATCACGGCCGACACGAGCGGCCGTTCATCGGGAGCGATCGTCTCCTTCTCGATCATCGAGGCGATGATCAACACGTCGTACGGGGTCAGGTTCTTCGTCTTCGAGAAGCCGAGGTCGACCTTCGCCCAGTTCGCGTCGAAGAACTCGAGCTGGTCGCCGACGAGCTGTTGTGCCGTCGTCTTCGGGGTGAACTCGTATGTCGCTGGGAAGAGGAACCCCTCGATCCCGCGCGCGTCGCCGCGGAACCCGACCGGCAGCTTGGCGGACTGCGCCGCCTTGGCATACGCGTTGGCGGAGAGCTTCGGCGTCACTTTCCGCTTCGTCTTCGCGATCTGTCTGACCTCTGCGACCCGCTTCGTCATGTCCTTCCGGGTGAAGCCCTCGGGGAAGACGACCTTGAGCACGACGGGCGGTGGCCCGGTCTCGACGACCGGCGGCGCGACCTGCTCCTGGGTGCCGCCGGAGCGGAGTCCGAGGACGAAGTAGAGCGCGATTCCGAGGAAGGCGAAGAGCAGGGCGCCCGCTATCGCACGCCGGCGCGCCACCTGTCCCTTCTGCGGGCGCGGCCGGCCAGGACGGCCCGGCCTCGGCGCGATTACCCCTCTCGACTCGTCCATGCCAACCAGCTTTCGAGGAGATGGGCAGCGGCGCGAGCGTCCTCCGGAGCCTTCGACGACGGGCCCGAGGCGGCGAGCGCAGTCGTGAAGCGCTCGTCGAACGATTCGACCGGAACGTCGACAGCAGTCCGGAGCGCGGCGACGAAGAGCGCCGTCTCTTCGGCCTGCAACCCGGCCTCGCCCCGCAGGGTCAGCGGGAGGCCGACGACGATGCGCTCGGCGCCCTCCTCGGCCACGAGCTCGGCCAGCCGCCGAAGGCCCGCAGCGCTTGCGGCACGCTCGACGACGCACACGGGCCGCGCCAGCGTTCCGGTCGCATCGGAGACTGCGACGCCGGTGCGCGCCGCCCCATAGTCCAGGGCCATCACTTTCAGGCCAGTGCCTCGATGATCGTCTTCTCGGCGAGCGCGACAGCGTCGTCGAGCTTCTCCGGCGCCTTGCCGCCTGCACGCGCCATCGTCGGCCGGCCGCCGCCCTTGCCGCCGATCAGCACCGCCGCCTCGCGAATCACGTCGCCGGCGTTGACGCCACGGCCCTCGAGAGACGGATCGAGGTTGATCAGGAGCTGCGCGGAACCGTTGTCGCGCACGCCGACGATCACCGCAGCCGGCGCGTGCTTCTGCTTGAGCTTGTCGGAGACGTCGAGCGGGTCGCCGCTTGTGACGTCGACGACGAGCACGGTGACATCGCCTGCGGCCGTCTCGCGCGTGACCGTGTAGTCGGCCTCCGCCTTGCCGGCGCCGCCCTTCTTCGTCTCCTTGCGGAGCGCTGCGACCTCGCTCCGCAGCTTGTCGCCCTCGCTCGCGCGCTCGCGCAGCAGCGCGAACGCGTCCCCTGACGTGACCGCCTCGATCCGGCGAGCACCTGAGCCGACCGATCCCTCCGAGAGGATCACGAACGGCCCGATCTCGGCGGTCGAACGGACATGCGTGCCGCCGCAGAGCTCGCGCGAGAAGCCGTCGATCTCGACGACGCGGACGATGTCGCCGTACTTTTCGCCGAAGAGCATCTGGGCACCGAGCCGCTTGGCCTCGTCGATCGGCGTCTCGAAGATCCGGACGGGGAGGTTCGCGAAGACCTGCTCGTTGACGAGCCGCTCGACCTCGTCGCGCTCCTCCGTGGTCAATTGCTGTTCGTGGCTGAAGTCGAACCGAAGCTTGTCGGGACGGACGGCCGAGCCCGCCTGCTTGACGTGGTCGCCGAGCACCCGCCGAAGCGACTCGTGCAGGAGGTGCGTCGCGGTGTGATTCGCCATCGTCGGGAAGCGCACCGACCAGGGAACGACCGCCCTGACCCGGTCGCCCACGGCGAAGCCCTCGCCCTCGAAGACGAGCGTCTGGTCGTCGCCGAGCCGGACCGCCTCGCGCAGCTCCGCCCTGGCGCCCGTCTCGTCGTGCTCGATGTAGCCCGCGTCGCTCACCTGGCCGCCGCCGGCGGGATAGAACGGCGACCGCTCGAGCTTCGCCTCGAAACGGCCGTCGCCGAGATCGTTCAGCGCGACGATCGCAGTCAGCACGTCGGTCTGCTCGAAGCCGACGAAGGCGGACGCCGGACCTTGGAGAGCAGCGGTCACACGCGCGCTCCCTCCACGCGAGATCTCGCGGTGCTCGGCCATCAGCGCGCGGAAGCCGTCCTCGTCGGCCGGGATGCCACGCTCGGCCGCGAGCTCGCTCGTCAGCTCGAACGGGAAGCCGTAGGTCGCGGTCAGGTCGAATGCGTCCTTGCCGGAGATGGCGCCGCGAGCCGCGACCTCCTCGAAGAGCTTCATTCCGCGCCCGAGCGTCTCGGTGAAGCGCTCCTCCTCGGCACGGAGGCTGTCGCGGATCCGCTCACGGCTCTCCAGGAGCTCGGGATGCGACTGACCCATCTGCTCGACGACGACGTCGCTGATCCGCCAGAGATCGCCGAGTCCGATCGTCCGCGCCTGGTGAACAGCCCGGCGAATGATCCGGCGGAGCACGTAACCGCGCCCCTCGTTCGACGGCGTAACGCCGTCACCGGCAAGGAATGTCATGCCGCGCCCGTGGTCGGCGAGAACGCGATGGGCCTTCGTGGCCGCCTCGGAATCGCCGTAGCCGACGCCGCTCTCCTTCGCCGCCCACGCCATGATCGCCTGGTAGCCGTCGGTCTCGTAGACGGAGCGGTTCGGGACGTCCTGGACGATCGCGGCGATGCGCTCGAGCCCCATTCCGGTGTCGATGTTCTGCTTCGGCAGCGGCGTCAGCGTCCCATCGGGGTGCTGCTCGTACTCCATGAAGACGAGGTTCCAGAACTCGAGGAAGCGATCGCAGCGCGGGCAGGCCGGCGCGCAGGTCGGATCGCCGCAGCCGTGCTCGGGGCCCCAGTCCCAGTAGATCTCCGAGTCCGGCCCGCACGGCCCGGGGCCGCCAACAGACCAAAAGTTCTCCGAGCTCGGGAGCGCGACGATCCGCTCCGGCGGCATCCCGATCGCCGTCCACTCGTCGATCGCCACCTGGTCCGGCCCGAGCTCGAAAGTCGGATCCCCCGCGTGGACAGTGACCCAGATGCGGTCCCAGTCGAGTCCCAGCCGTTCCTGCATGAACTCGGTCGCGTACTCGACCGCTCCCTGCTTGAAGTATTGCCCGAACGAGAAGTTGCCGAGCATTTCGAAGAAGGTGAGGTGGTGCCCATCGCGGCCGACCTCGTCGATGTCAGGCGTGCGGAAGCACTTCTGCGAGGTCGCCGTGAGGAGGGCGGGCGGATCCTCGTGACCGAGGAAGAACGGCATCTGCGGCTGCATGCCGGCGGTCGTCAGCAGCGTCGAGTGATCGTCGGCGCGCGGGACGAGCGGCCACGACGGCAGCCGCGTATGCCCCTTCTCCTCGAAGAAGGACAGGAACCCCTCGCGTAGCTCTGCCGACGTCCGCACCCAGGGATTGTAGGAGCGGTTAGGACGCGGCGCGCTTCGGCGCCATCGCCTCGAGCTGCTCGTCGGTCGCGATCTCGTCGCGGATCTTCTCGAGCGCGCGGCGGATCAGCCGCGAGACGTGCATCTGAGAGATGCCGACCTGCTGGGCGATCTGACTCTGAGTCAGGCCGTCGAAGAAGCGGAGGTGGAGGATCCGGCGCTCGCGCTCGTCGAGGGCGCGGAAGCCCGGCGCCAGCACGGCACGGTCTTCCGAGACCGAGTATTGATGCTCCTCGGTGCCGAGCGACTCGAGTGGGTCGAGCTCGCCGTCCTCGTCGGAGCCGCCCGCCGAGAGCGACAGCGACGTATAGGCGCGACCCGATTCGAGCGCCTCGAGCACCAGCTCCTCCTCCACGCCCGCGGCCTTCGCAAGCTCGGGGATCGTCGGCGACCGGCCGAGCTGCACCGTCTGCTCCTCGACGATCTTCGAGAGCTGGACGTTCAGCTCCTGGAGCCCTCGAGGCACGCGCACCGCCCAACCCTTGTCGCGGAAGTGGCGCTTGATCTCGCCGATGATGTTCGGCGTCGCGTAGGTCGTGAGCTCGACGCCGCGCTCGATGTCGAAGCGGTCGATCGCCTTGATCAGACCGATGCAGCCGATCTGGACGAGGTCGTCGAGTTGCTCGCCGCGGTAGGCGTAGCGGCGGGCGAGCGAACGAACGAGCGAGAGATACTGCTCGATCAGCTGCTCCCGCGCGGCGAGATCGCCCTGCTCGTGGTATCGGCGCAGCAGCGCCTTGTCGGATGCCCGGGTCACCCGTCGGTCCCGGCGAGGGCGTATCCCTTGCGCAGCTCGACCCAAGCCTGGCCGTCGCGCTCGGTCAGCGAGACGTCGTCAACCGTCGCCTCGAGCAGCCGGCGCAAGCCAAGCTCTTCAGCGACGTCCTGCTCGAGCTCCGCGACCGTCGTGTCTCCGACCGGCCCGACCGACACCTGGATCGAGTGATCCTCGACCTGGACGATCAGGCTGACCTGACCCGCCTCGTCCTCGCCGCGCTCGAGCAGGGAGTCGAGCGCGAGCTGAAAGTCGTCGAGAACGTCGATCGTGACGTCGTGGCGCGCGGCGATCCCGCCGACGACGAGGCCGGCGACGGTCGAGAAGCCGGCTTCGCGCGGGATGTTGATCGTAAACTCTTCCATCTAGTGCGGCCCGTCCGCGGCACGGAGCTCGTCCTTGAGATCCTGCTCCCGCCGGGCGGCTGCATCCTTGCCGGTGCGGACTGCCTCGCTCCAATCGCGGCGCGCCTTCAGCGACGCCGCACCGTGCGTGAGCCCGGCGGCCAGGCCCGAAATCTTCTGCACCGGCCGCGCGATCGCCATCGACACCGCGCGTACCGCGGTATCCGCGCTGTCGGCCATGTCCACCGCGCTGTCCGTCACCTGATCAACCTTGTCCAACTGTCCGTTCACCTTGTCGACGCTCTCGCCGACCTTGTGGATGACGGGCAGCAGCTCGCTTTCCGTTTCCTTGATGAACGAGGAGAGGCGCGCAAAGGTTCCGCCGAGGCGCAGGAACGCGTAGCCGAGACCGAGTCCGACGACGATCAGGAAGACGGCGAGCGCGTAGCTCGCGATGTCACCCGCGCTGGTGGCAAGAAGATGCACGTCGCGCATCCTAGTTGTGCCCCGCAGACGACACGACGCCGCAACCGACGACGGCGTCATCGTCATAGAGAACAGCGATCTGCCCTGGCGCGACACCGTACGCCGGCCGCTCGAGCTCGAGCGAAAAACCTGTCCCTGTCGGAATGACCCGCGCCGGCGTTGCAGCCGAGCGGTAGCGGAGCTTCGCCTCGACGCGCTCGACGGGCAGGTGAAGCGTCCCGCGCACCTCGACGGAGCTGCACGCGAGTGACCCGCGCGGGCCGACAACGAGGGTGTTCGTCGCAGGCACCGAGCGAAGCGCGTACAGCGGCTCGGCGGCCGCGACGCCGATGCCGCGCCGCTGGCCCGGCGTGTAGCGCCAGACGCCGTCGTGCCGGCCGAGCTCATGGCCGTCCTCGTCGACGATCGCCCCGTCCGACTTCTCGAGCCCGCGGCGCTCCAGGAAGGCGCGGTAGTCGTCGCCGGCGAGGAAGCAGGCTTCCTGGCTCTCGCGGCGAGCGGCGACCTCGAGCCCGGCGGCGCTCGCCTCGGCGCGCGTGTCAGCCTTCGTGCGCTCGCCGAGCGGGAAGTCGACCCGCTCGAGCTGGGCGGGATCGAGCGGCGCGAGCATGTAGGACTGATCCTTGTCGGGGTCGGCCGCACGCGCGAGCAGCCGCTGCCCGTGCCGCTCGGCGATGCGAGCGTAGTGGCCGGTCCAGAGTCGAGCCGCGCCCGCCCGGTCGGCGAAGTCGAGCAGCTCGGCGAAGCGGAAGTCGCCGTTGCAGCGGCCGCACGGATTTGGCGTCTCGCCGCGCGCGTACGACTCGACGAACGGGTCGACGACTGCCCGCCGGAACTCCTCGCGCAGATCGAGCGTCACGTGCGGCAGGCCGAGCGCGTGACACGTCTCGCGGGCGGCGATGACGGCCTCCGGCGAGCAGCAGGCCCGTTCGGAGTCGGGGCCGGCGGGGTCGAGCCAGAGGCGGAGCGTGACCCCGATCGCCTTTGGGCCTGCGCGGAGGAGCGCGACCGCGCTGTCGACGCCACCGCTCATCGCCACCGCGATCCGCTCAGGATCGGGTTGGGCGCGAAAGACGTCCGCGAGCGCGTTCGCAAGCGCGTCGGCCGCGAGCGTCTCGCCCGGCACGGCTGCAGCCTCGAGCAATGTCAGCCCGTCGAGTGGCCTCGACATTCCAGGCGCATCCGCTGCGACGATCCGATCGCCGGCGACGGTCAGCCGTACGAACGCAAGCTCGGCGCCGCGAGCGGAGTCTCCGACGACCTCGATCATGCAAGCAGCCTAGCGACCAATCGCCAATGAGCCCGGCCGCCGCAGGCGATCCGTCAGAGGTCTTCGCGCGCAAAGCAGAAGTAGCGCCCTGACCCTGCCGATGTTTCCTTGCGCCGATGCGAACCTGCCTTAGCAGGTGGGTGCCGTGCCGGACATCGACGGATGAGGTCTAGACCGGACCCAGGCTCCCTTTCACGTGAGCGTTGGTTCACGTTTACGCGCAAGGCCACGCACAGGGTCGAGCAAGAACAGTTTACC
>JALYRA010000115.1 GCA_030855545.1 Actinomycetota bacterium
GCCTTCCGCGCGGAGCTGCGCGCGTGGGTCGAGACGAACCTCTCGGACGAGATTCGCCGCGGGCGCTTCGAGGAGGCCGGACGGGACTGGAGCCGCAAGCTGTACGAGGCCGGGTACGCGGGACTCACCTGGCCCGAGGAGTACGGCGGCGCCTCGGCCCCGTACAGCCACCAGGCGATCTTTCTCGAGGAGATGGCGCGCGCCGAGGCGCCGCCGCACCTCGGCGTGATCGGGCTCGGCATGGCCGGGCCGACGATCATCGCCCACGGCACCGACGCCCAGAAGCAGAAGCACCTCGAGAAGATCCTCTCGACGGAGGAGATCTGGTGCCAGGGTTTCTCGGAGCCCGACGCCGGCTCGGATCTCTCGGCCGTCCGGACAACCGCGCGACAGGAGGACGGGCACTTCGTCGTCAACGGCCAGAAGGTCTGGTCGTCGTTCGCGCACATGGCCGACTGGTGCATCCTCGTCACGCGCAGCGACCCGGGGAGCGAGCGGCATGCCGGGCTGACCTACCTGCTCGTCGACATGCACGCGCCCGGCGTCGACGTGCGGCCGCTACGCCAGATCACCGGCGAGGCGGAGTTCAACGAGATCTTCTTCACCGACGTGAAGGTGCCCGTCGAGAACGTCGTCGGCGACGTCGGCGGCGGCTGGCAGGTGGCGATGACGACGCTCCTGCACGAACGCGGCACATTGGGTTTCGCCCTCACCGCCGGTCTCGAGTCCCAGATCCGCAAGCTGATCGCGCTCGCGAAGGACAAGGGCGCGACACCGGTTCAGCGCGACGCGATCGCGCGCGAGTGGATCGGCCTCCAGGCCGTCCGCTACACGAACTACCGCTCCCTGACGACGCTGATGAAGACGGGAATCCCCGGGCCGGAAGGGTCCGGCGCGAAGCTCTGGTGGTCGGAGGCGAACCAGCGGGTGACGAAGCTCGCACTCGAGCTGCTCGGCCCCGAAGCCCAGCTCCTCGAGGCAAACGGAAACCGCCAGCCCGGCTACTGGCAGCACCAGCAACTGCGCTCGCGCGGCAACACGATCGAGGCCGGCACCTCCGAGATCCTCCGGAACATCATCGCCGAGCGCGTGCTCGGACTCCCGAGGTCGCGCTGATGGAGTTCGCGTTCAGCCAGGAGCAGGAGGAGCTGCGCCGCGAGGCGCGCTCGTTCCTCGAAGCGAACGCCGACGCGCCGCTCGCCGAGCTGCGCGGGCTCGGCTGGCTCGGAGTCTCCGTCCCCGAAGAGCGCGGCGGCGGTGGGCTCTCGTTCGTCGACGAGGCGATCCTCTTCGAGGAGGCCGGTCGCGCGCTCTACTCCGGCCCGTTCCTGACGACCGCGGTCATCCTCCCCGCCCTGGCCGCGGTGGACGAGCAGGCGTGGTCGGTCGAGGTCGACGGCCTCGTGCCCCATCTGGACACGGCCGATCAAGTCCTCCGGGAGGACATGACGGCCGTTTCGGCCGAGGGGGAGACGCTCGCAACCGTTGATGAAACCAGGCCTCTGGGAAAGCTTGTGTTACAGGAACACAAGCTCTCGGTGGACGGCGACTTCGAGGCTGTTCGGCTGAGGCTGCTCGCAGCTCTGGCGCTCGAGGCGGTCGGCGTCGCGCAGAAGGCGCTCGAGCTCGGCGTCGAGTACGTCTCGTCGCGGGAGCAGTTCGGCAAGAAGATCGGCGCCTACCAGGCGGTCTCGCACCCGCTCGCCGACACCTACGTCGAGAACGAGCTCGCCCGCTCGCTCGCGTACTGGGCAGCGTGGTGCGTGGCCGAGGACGACGAGCGCGCGCCGGTCGCCGTCGCAGCCGCCAAATCGTTCTGCGCCGAGACCGCGGTGGCCGCCTGCGAGCGCTCGATCCAGGTGCACGGCGGGATCGGCTTCACCTGGGAGCACGTCCTGCACCGCTACTACAAGCGCGCGCAGTGGATCGACGCGTTCGGTGGCCACGCCGCGAAGCAGCGCGAGCTCGTCGCCGCTCACCTACTCGACTAGGAGGTCTCGTTGCCCGTCCCGAAAGCGGAAGTGCTCGAGCTGATGCGAAAAGAGGTCGACCCGGCGGAGGTCGCCGAGATCCGCGAGCTCTGGAAGGAGCACTCGAAGGCGGAGGACAACCGCTCGATCGAAGGCCTGCTCGCGACCCTCTCCGAGGACTGCGTCTACACGGTCTATCCGGACGACGTCTCCTGGCACGGGCACGAGGGCGCGGCGCGCTTCTACACCGAGCTCCTGACCGCGTTCCCGGACATCGTCTTCGAGCTGCAGAACATCGTCATCGGACCGCAGGGGGTCGTCGAGGAAGCGATCGTGACGGGAACGCACAGCGCCAAGTGGCTCGACAACGAGCCGACGGGCGAGCGGATGACCTGGAGGAACGCGATCTTCTTCCCGTGGGATCCCGAGTCGCGCAGGTTCAAGGGCGAGCGCGTCTACACAAACATGGCTGTGTTTGCTGACGAGGGGAGGTCCACGTGACACATTCGTTCGCGTCGCTCGACGAGCTCGGCGACGGGCCAGGCTTCCGGAAAGTCCGCGGTCCGATGGGGATCACCGCCTTCGGGGTCAACGGCATCGTCTACCCGCCCGGCTATCCCGGGGTCAACCACTACCACGACACGCAGGACGAGCTCTACTTCGTCCACAGCGGCACCGCAAAGATCGAGGTCGACGGCGAGGAGCGCATCCTCGGTCCGGGCGGCCTCTTCCATGTCGAGTCGACGACGCCGAGGCGGATCGCGAACGCCGGCGACGACGATCTCGTCATGCTCATCGTCGGCGGCAAGGACGGGTACGTCGAACGGGACGGCCACGTGATGAGCGACGAGGACCTGGCGATCCGGCAGAACTTCGGCAAGGAGGAAACCTCGTGAAGGGCCTGATGATGGACTTCCAGCTCACGCTCCCGACGATCCTCAAGCGCGCGGAGACGTACTTCCCGCACCAGGAGATCGTGACGCGGATGCCTGACCGGAGCTTTCACCGCTACACGTTCGCGGACTTCGGCAAGCGGGCGCGGCAGCTTTCGGTGGCGCTGAAGGGGATCGGCCTCGAGCCCGGAGATCGCGTCGCGACGCTGATGTGGAACAACTACCAGCACCTCGAGGCGTACCTCGGCATCCCCGGCGGCGGCTTCGTCCTGCACACGCTCAACCTACGGCTGCACCCGAACGATCTCGGCTACATCGCGACACACGCCGGCGACAAGGCGGTCATTGTCGACCGAAGCCTGCTGCCGCTGTGGGACACGTTCAAGGACAAGACTCCGATCGAGCACGTCTTCGTCGTCGAGGACTCCTACGAGGAGTTGCTCGCCGGCGCCGATCCGGACGACTACGGCGACCCGCGCCTGGACGAGGACACGGCGGCGGCGATGTGTTACACGAGCGGGACGACGGGGATGCCCAAGGGCGTCCTCTACTCGCACCGCTCGACCGTCCTCCACACGCTCGGCCAGGCGCTCGCCGCGCCGCTCGGGCTGCACGTGACCGAGGCCGAGACGATGCTCCCGGTCGTGCCGATGTTCCACGCGAACGCGTGGGGCTATCCGTACACCTGCCTGATGGTTGGCGCGAAACTCGTCTTCCCCGGCCCGTT
>JALYRA010000071.1 GCA_030855545.1 Actinomycetota bacterium
CGAGTCGAGCGTGGTCGACTCCGACCACCGCGCCTGGGGGATCCCCAATCTGATCGTCGCCGACGGCAGCGTGATGCCAACGCAGAGTGCAGCGAACCCCGCGCTCGCGATCATGGCGCTCGCCGACCGGCTCGCCGGCCGGCTCCAGGCGAAGCGCGTTCGCGCCGCGCGGCCGCGGCGCACCGGTCTCGTCGCGGTGATCGAGGAGGCGGCATGACAGCGTCAATGCCGCCAGGAGGGGCGGGAGGAATCGGCGGCGAGCGAAAGGAACGGAAGATGGCTGATGAGAGCGAGGGGTGCATCCTCGTCGTCGCGAACAGGACGTGTCCCTGCCCCGACGTGCTCGACGCGGTCTGCCGTCGCGCGAAGGCCAATGACGGCGACATCGTGATCGTAGCGCCGGCGCTCAACTCGCGCCTCAGGCACTACGTCTCGGATATCGACGGCGCCGTCGCCGAGGCCGAGGAGCGGCTCGCGGTCGCCATCGGGGGCCTCGCCGAGCGGGGCGTCGAGGCAACGGGCGAGGTGGGCGACGCAGATCCGCTGCAAGCGATCGAAGACGCCTTCCGGCGTTTCACTCCCGTCGAGATCGTCGTCTCGACGTATTCGCAGGAGCGGTCGAAACTGGCTCGAGCGCAACGTCGTCGACCGGGCGAGCGAGCGCTACGACGTCACTGTTACGCATATCGTCAGCCGCTACGGACTGGACGAGGATGCGTGACGACCTGAATCGGGGCGGCTTGTCCGCGCCGCACTCGCAGCTCCCTGGCCAGAGGTGCTCTCGACGCTCATCGTCGGCGGGAGCCGCTTCGCCGCACCCTGACGGCGGTACGGAACCGCGACCGCTCGCCGCCTCGACGCGACCCCTTCGCTCGCATCCACTCGTGCCTGGTCCTGGAGCTCGGGCCCGGGACTGCTCGGCCGGACGCCTCCGCCGACCGGGCCTGTGATACAGCGCTATGGCGGCGGCGGCTATGGCCTGGGCCCGGTTCGCCGCGTGAAGGTTTGCCGAACTCATAGTCGGAAAGGAGCCGAGTGTGGCGATGTACAACTATGAGCACTTCTGGCTGAAGCACTTCGTCACAGATCTCGTTCACACGGCGCAGGGAGCCGGGCTCGAGCCGGGTTCCGAGGCGCCCGACTTCGGCCTCGAGGCGACCGACGGGACGCGGGTTCGGCTAAGCGACCTGCCCGGCCGGCCGGTTCTGCTCCATTTCGGCAGCGGCACCTGACCGATTACCGCCGGCTCAGTTGAGCCGCTGAAAAAGCTCCACGGCTGGTTCGGCGAGCAGGTCGAGTTCATCGATATCGTCGTGCGGCAGGCTCATCCGGGTGAGGAGCGCGGCGGGTTCGCGAACTACGAGGAGAAACTCGATAGCGCTCGCGAGTTCGCGCGGCTCGAGAGCATCCCTTGGCGGGTGCTCGTCGACGACTACGACGGAACGACACATCGGGTCTACAGCCGTGAGATGGCAGATCCGACGTTCCTGATCGATGTCGACGGTCGCGTCGCCTTCTACAACATGTGGACTCACGTGCCGACGCTGAAGCGGGCGCTCGACGAGCTCCTGGCCCGTGGTGGGCACGGCGTCGTCGCGGGGGGGATCGACCGGAGACTTCATCTGCTCGCGTCCTTCGTCGACGGCTATCGGGGGCCCAGACGGGGCGGACGGAGGGCAGTCCTCGAGTACGACCTCGGCGGTTTCGGCGCCGGCAGCCTGTCCTTTCTCGGCAGTAAGCTGAAACCGCTCCTCGCCGGCTTTGCGTTGCGGGCGGCACCGCGAGGCGACCCGAGGGAGGACTGAGGACGCGCACGCTTCCGGGGTCTGAGCTGCGGGGCCGCCGCGCTGCACGACCCCGCAGTTTTTCCCGGCTCAGCCGCTTTGGCCGGTGAACGTGACGCGCCAGACGGCGCCGGTTTTCGGCGGGAACTCGTATGGCACTTGACCTGCCTTGATGCGCGCGAAGTTCACGCGGCCGACGCCGAAGTCGACGATGTACATGGCTC
>JALYRA010000178.1 GCA_030855545.1 Actinomycetota bacterium
GCGTCGACTCGATCCCGACGAGCGCCGGTCAGGAGGATCACGTCTCGATGGGCAACGCGTCCGGGCTGAAGGCGCTCGTCGTACTCGGAAATGCCGAGCGCGCGCTCGCGATCGAGCTCCTGGCGGGTACGCAGGCGATCGAGTTCCTCGCGCCGCTCGAGCCCGGCCCCGGTGTCCGCGCCACCCACGACGCAGTGCGGGAGCTCTCCGAGCGGCTGCGCGACGATCGCTCGCTCGCGGACGACATCGAACGGGTCGCCGACGCGATCCGCGACGGCTCGATCGTCGCGGCCGCCGAATCCGTGGTGGGGCCGCTTCGATGACCGAGCCGACGCCCGTGACGAAGCACCCGTTCCGCGACGGTCTGATCCTGAGCCTCGTGCTCGCCGCGTTGATCGTCCTGATCTCGTGGCTGACCGGCGGTGACCTGGGCCGAGCGTTCGTGTTCGCGGCCGGCTACTTCGTCGTTGCGACCGCGTGGACGTGGTGGCGGCTTCGCCGTCGGACCGGGCGGGAGCAGACGTGAGCGTCTCCTCCCTCGACGCTGCGGTCGAGGCGCTCGCGGGCGATCTCTCGAGCATCCGGGCGCCGCGCGGCACGCACCTGAACGCGCGCTCGTGGCAGACCGAAGCTCCGTTGCGGATGCTGCTGAACAACCTCGACCAGGAGGTCGCCGAGCATCCTGAGGAGCTCGTCGTCTACGGCGGCACCGGGCGGGCGGCACGGTCGCACGACGCGCTCAAGGCGATCGTGCGGACACTGCTGCGGCTGCGTGACGACGAGACCTTGCTCGTGCAGAGCGGCAAGCCGGTCGGCGTCTTCCGCACGCACGAAGGAGCACCCCGCGTCCTGATCGCGAACTCGCTGCTCGTGCCGCGCTGGGCGAACTGGGACGAGTTCCGCCGGCTCGAGGCAGAGGGGCTGACGATGTTCGGGCAGATGACCGCGGGCAGCTGGATCTACATCGGCACCCAGGGGATCCTGCAGGGCACCTACCAGACGTTCGCGGCGGCGGGGGAGAAACACTTCGGATCAGCCGATCTCGCCGGACGGACGATCCTGACCGCGGGACTCGGCGGCATGGGTGGGGCGCAGCCGCTGGCGGCGACGATGGCCGGCGCCGCGATCCTCTGCATCGAGGTCGACCCTTCGCGGATCCAGCGGCGGCTCGAGACGCGGTACCTGGACGAGGTGGCGGACTCGCTCGCGGACGGGGTCGCGCGCGTGCGCGCGGCGGCTGCGGAGGGGCGCGCGCTGTCGGTCGGCGTCGAGGGGAACGCGGCCGAGATCGTGCCGAAACTGTCGCGAAACGCTGAATCTTTCGACCTCGTCACCGACCAGACGGCAGCCCACGATCCTCTGACCGGCTATGTGCCCGCCGGTCTCTCGGTCGAAGAAGCGGCTTCGTTACGGGCTTCCGACCCGGATGAGTACCTCCGCCGGGCGCGCGAGTCGATCGTGCGCCACGTCGAGGGTCTGCTCGAGTTCGTCCGCGCCGGCAGCTATGTATTCGACTATGGCAACAACCTGCGAGGGGAGGCCCATGAGGCAGGCGTAGAGAACGCGTTCTCATACCCGGGCTTCGTCCCGGCCTATATCCGGCCGCTCTTCTGCCGCGGCATTGGCCCTTTCCGGTGGGCCGTCCTCTCGGGCGATCCGGCCGACATCGCGACGATCGACGAGGAGTTCCGGCGGCTCTTTCCCGGCGACGCGCTGCTCCAGCGTTGGCTCGAGCTCGCTTCCGAGCGTGTCGCCTTCCAGGGGCTACCCGCCCGGATCTGCTGGCTCGGCTACGGCGACCGTGCCAAGGCGGGCCTCGCGATCAACGAGCTCGTCCGCTCGGGCGCAGTGTCGGCTCCGGTCGTGATCGGTCGCGACCACCTCGACTCGGGCTCGGTGGCGTCCCCGTACCGCGAGACCGAGGCGATGCGGGACGGCTCCGACGCGATCGCCGACTGGCCGATCCTGAATGCGCTCCTGAACACGGCGGCGGGCGCGACCTGGGTCAGCGTCCACCACGGCGGCGGCGTCGGGATCGGCAACTCGATCCATGCCGGCATGGTCGTGCTGGCGGACGGCAGCGCGGACGCGGCCGAGCGCCTCGAGCGGGTGCTCGCCACCGATCCGGGCACCGGCGTGATGCGCCACGCCGACGCCGGCTACGAC
>JALYRA010000181.1 GCA_030855545.1 Actinomycetota bacterium
TCGTCGACGTCTCGACCGACGAGGTTCGGGATCACTCCCTGCGTCGCCTTCGTGACGACCAGCAGGATCCGGTCGTACGACGAGCGGTAGCCCTCCTTCGGATGCTGGTCGACGACGACGCCGACCCGCTCGAGCGGCTTGGCGGGCCGGTAGACGAACTCGGGAGTGAGCGGCTGCGACTCGACGCGGAGTTGCGCGTCGGCGAGCGGCAGCTTGCGGACGTCGGGCACCTGGACCTCGTTCTCGAGGCAGTTCGCGGTCTTGGCCGGCCCCATCCCTGCGAAGTAGACGACCTCCCGACGCTCTTCACAGCGGCCGTTGTCGAGCAGCAGCCGTTCGCCGCGGCGAACGACGAGCTTGGGGGAGGCGTACGGGCTCGCCGGAGCCGGGAATCCTTCCGGCTCTTCGTTCTTCAGCGCCCTCTCCGCGAAGGACTTCCAGATCAGCGCCGGGTAGCTGCCGCCCGTGACCGGCTCGCCGTTGAACTCGGTCAGCATAGGCTTGAGCGTCGTCGGGTAGCCCACCCACACCGCGACCACGAGCTGCGGCGTGTAGCCGACGAACCACGCGTCGCCGTAGTTCTCGGTCGTCCCGGTCTTGCCGGCGACCGGTCGGTCTGGCAGGGCGGCGCGCTTGCCGGTGCCGAACTGGACCGCCTTCTGGAGGATCGAGTTGACGGTCCCGGCCTGCGTCGAGCTGAGCGCCTCGAACGCCTCCGGTGTGTTGAACCGCTTCTTGCCGCCCTGTTGGATCTCCTCAATCACGCGCGGCCGATTCTTGAAGATGGCGCCGTCGGCGCGCCGGCCGCCGTGCGCGAGCGTGGCATACGCGCGGGCGAGCTCGAGCGGCGTCACCGCCTCGGCGCCGAGACCGATCGCGTAGTAGCCGTCGAGCTTGCTGCGGATCCCGAGCCGCTTCGCCGTCGCGGCAACGTTCTTCGATCCGACGAGCTGCGTCAGCTGCGCGTAGACAGCGTTGTCCGACTCGACGGTCGCTTTCTCGAGGTCGATCGAGCCGAAGTACGCGTCCTCGTAGTTGCCGACGACCCAGTCTCTGTCGCCGAGGTTGATCGACTGCGGGGTCGACTGGAAGCGCGTTGACGGCGAGATGCCCTGGCGGAGGGCGGTCGCGAGTACCAACGGCTTGAACGCCGACCCGGGCTGCCGGACTCCCTGAACGGCGAGGTTGAACTGGCTCTTCCGGTAGTTGTTGCCGCCGACCATCGCCTTGACGGCCCCGTCACGCGGATCGATCGCAACGAGTGCGGCGGATGGACCTTCGGGATCGGTCAGCCACTTCGAGATCGCGTCGCGCGCCTTCTCCTGCAGGTCGAGGTCGATCGTCGTCCGCACCTCGAGGCCGCCGCCGAAGACCTCGGCCGAGCCGTACTTGTCGATCAGCTGTTGCTTGACGTAGTTGACGAAGTGCTGCGCCGGACCTTCGGTGCCGGGCAGCCGCACGTCGTCCGCCCCCGGAAGCGGCGTCCGGTTTGCCTCCGCGTACTGGGCGGGAGTGATCTTCGACTCGTCGAGCATCGCGGCGAGCACGGTGCGCCTGCGCTTCGTCGACTCCTCCGGGTTCGCGACGGGGTCATAGCGACTCGGGTCGGCGGGGATTCCCGCGAGGAGCGCGGACTCGGCCAGCGTCAGGTCGGTGGCTCCGTGCTGGAAGTACGTCAGCGAGGCCTGCTGGATTCCGTAGGCGCCGTTGCCGAAGTAGATCGTGTTCAGGTACTCCTGCAGGATCTTCTTCTTCGACCAGCCGCCCGGCCGCTCGAGCTGCCACGCGAGCGCCGCCTCGCGCACCTTGCGTCCGATCGTCTTCTGGTCACGCTCGAGCGCGTTCTTGACGAACTGCTGCGTGATCGTGGAGCCGCCCTCGACGACGCGCTTCTGCCTGATGTCGGCGACGAGCGCCCGGCCGATGCCGCGCAGGTCGATCCCGTCGTGCTCCCAGAAGCGGCGGTCCTCGATCGCAACGATGGCGTGCCGCATCGAGTCCGCGATCTCGTCGTACGAGACGAGCGTGCGCGCCTCGGAGCCGCGCAGCACCGCGAGTACGCGCGGTGAGGTGGGGTTCGAGTCGTAGATGAACCCGTTCACCTGCTTGTCGAGTTGCCGCTGCGGGTCGAGCTCCGGGATCTCACCCGAAACGGCGCTGATCAGCCCGAACGTGAACGACACCGTCCCGAAGAGTCCGAGGACGGTGAGGAGCGCGAGAAGGCGAAGCCTGCGGATCCGGCGACCCCGACGCGCCGGTCGGTTCCTGCTGAACGGCCGCAAGCAGAGGATTGTAGCCCCGATTCTTGGTTTTACGCGGCTGCGATGACCGCGAGCACGTCGTCGCCGTAGCGTTCGAGCTTGGTCGGGCCGAAACCCTTCACCGCCGCGAGATCACGCTCCGAGGTCGGCTTCGCCGTGGCGAGCTCGCGAAGCGTCGCATCGTGGAGAACGACGTATGCGGGCACCTCGTCTTCACGCGCTCGCTCGAGCCGCCACGCGCGCAGACGCTCGAACAGACCCTCATCGGCCGGCCCGGCGGCGGCCGCCGCGGCGCCGATCCGCGGCAGTTCGGCTCCCGGGACCGCGTGCAGAAGCCGGAACCCGTCATCGCTCTCGAACGATTCGAGCGCGCCTCCGAGCTCGAGCAGCTGGATCCAACGCTTCACGTCGGCCTGCGTCGCCGCTGCAAGCACCCCAAAGTTGGACGACCGCTGCGCCGAGCGTGGCGCGCTCATCGACCCGCGCAGCATCGCGGTCAGCCCGGTGCGGCCAAGCGGCCAGCGGAGGTCGAGCACGGCGCTGTGGATCGCGCCCGCGACGTCGTCTGGAAGCGGCATGGTCAGTGCTGGCACGACGTCGTCCGCGATCGCAAGCGGGGTGCAGACGTCACACATGCCGCAGTCCTCCGCCAGCGTCTCGCCAAAGTGCTCTGCCACCTGGCGATGACGGCACAGGCG
>JALYRA010000187.1 GCA_030855545.1 Actinomycetota bacterium
TCGCGCAGCTGCTCGGCCTCCTCGACCTGCTCGCTCACGTAGAGGGTGTCCTCGACGACCACGAGATCGGAGCTCACGCGCGCCATCTCGGCGATGGCCGCCGCGATGTCTTCGAAGTGGTGCGGCGCGATCCGGGAGACGACGAGGTCGAAGGCTCCGTCCGCGAACGGGAGATCCTCGGCGCGACAGATCACGTCGGGTTGCATTCCCGGAGCCGGATCGGAGCTGACGACCTCGAGCCCTGCCTCGCGCAGTCGGCGCGCGACGTGGCCGCCGCCAGTGGCGACGTCGAGCGCGGTCTCGTAGCCTTCGGCCCACTCGACGATCAGGTCGAGGTCGGCGCCCTCACGCTGCTCGGGCGCATTCCGATACGCCTCGGCACGCGAGCTCCAGTCGCTCACGACGCCAGCTCCACAGCCTTGCGCGCGCCATCCAGCATCGTCGCCTCCACGTACAGCCCCTCGGGCGCAGCGTCGGCGAGCACCTTCCGGCCCTCCTCCGCGTTCGTCCCGTCGAGCCGGACGACGATCGGCTGCTCGATGGTGAGCCGGTCGAGCGCCGCGAGGATGCCGCGCGCGACCTCGTCGCAGCGCGTGATCCCGCCGAAGATGTTGAAGAAGATCGACTTCACCTGCGGATCCTTCAGGATCACCTCGAGCGCGTCGACGACGCCCTCCGCGTCGCCGCCGCCGCCGAGGTCGCAGAAGTTCGCGGGCGTGCCGCCGACGAGCGCGATCACGTCGAGCGTCGACATCACGAGGCCGGCGCCGTTGCCGAGGATCCCGACCTCGCCGTCGAGCTTGACGTAGGTGACGCCCTTCTCGCGTGCGAGCGCCTCGAGTGGGTCTGCCGCCGCGTCGTCGCGCATCTCCGCCACGTCCGGGTGCTTGTAGAGCGCGTTGTCGTCGACCGTGAACTTGGAGTCGAGCGCCTTCACCTCTCCGTCCGGCGTCACGATCAACGGGTTGATCTCGCAGAGCATCGCGTCGGTGCCGACGAAGGCGTCGTAGAGCTTGCCGATGATCGCGGCGATCTGCTTCTGCTCACCCGGATCCTCGACGCCGGCGCCGTAGACGAGCCTGCGTGCCTGCCACGGCTGGAAGCCCTCGAGCGGACCGACATGGAGCCTGACGAGCGCGTCCGGCGTCTTCTCGGCCACCTCCTCGATGTCGATCCCGCCCTGCGTCGTGAGCATGAAGAGCGGCTTCTTGACCCCGCGATCGAACGTGATCGAGAGGTAGTACTCCTTCTCGATGTCCGAGGCGCTCTCGATCCAGAGCGTGCGCACGATGTGCCCGCGGATGTCGAGCCCAAGGATCTGCTCCGCCTTCTCCCCCGCATCGGCCGGATCGTCGGCGAGCTTGATCCCGCCCGCCTTGCCGCGCCCGCCCGTCAGCACTTGCGCCTTGACGACGACGGGGCCGCCGATCCTCTCGGCCACTGCGCGCGCCTCCTCGCCCGTTGTCGCGACCCCTCCGTCCGAGACCGGGATGCCGAAACGCTTGAAGAGCTGCTTGCCCTGATACTCGTAGAGGTCCAAAGCGACCGGGACTCTAGCTGCGTAGATTGGGCCCGTGCGCCGAACCCTCCTGCTTGTGGTCGTGGTTCTCGCGGGCTGCGGCCAGGTAGACCAGCGGCCGTTCGTGCCCGCAAGCCGGGCGGAGCCGCAGCAGGTCGACCTCGGCTGGCGCGAGGTCTATCCGGCCGCGGCGAAGCGGCTCGTGTTCGAGGTGCACGAGCTCGAGATTCGCGCCGACGGATGGTCGGCCGCCATCTCGGTGACGAATCAGACCGGGGTGGCGTTCGAGACCGGCAAGGGTCCGACCGACCACAGTTACGGTCTGATGTTGTTCGACAACGCGAACACTGCGGAGCTGCAGGAGTCATCGAGCCGGGGAACGCTCCCCGCGGTTCGCAAGGCTGCGGCAATCGAGCCGAGCGTGCCACCCGTTCTCCGTGCCGGCGCGACGTGGCGCGCAACCCTTTCCGCGCCGGGCGCCCTCGCCGCCGAAAGCTGGGTGCGGGTCGCCTTCGGCCCGTTCCGCGCTGTGGGCGCTCCGCCCGAGGGCATCGAGCCCATCGTCTTCTGGATCACCGACCGCTCAACGCGTCTCCGCTAGCGCCCATCCCGCATCAGCTTCGTGGCCAGTCGAGGATCGAGGCGGCGCCGCCGGGCTCTGACCGATCGTCGACCCCGGCCGACACCCGACGTTGTAACCTCGCGCGGATCACAACCGATGAGGAGACGCACATTGGACAACGAGAGCACGACGCTGAGCGACGACGAGATCCGCTCCGTCGGTGACGACAAGCTCGACCCCGTCACGGACGACGCCGATGGCGACGACACCGACACCACCGACGGCGACGCGGACGACAGTGACTCGGACGACTCCGACGCGGACGACTCGGACGCCGCATAGCTCCGCCGCGCTGGAGCGCGCGGTCGAGCCGTTCGAGACCGAGCGCTTCCTCGCGGAGCACTGGGAACGGAAGCCGCTCGTCGTCCCTCGCCGGGAGGAAGGACGCTTCGACGACCTTCTCTCGGCGCGGGACGTCGAGCGCCTGATCACGGAAACCGCGATCCGCGAGCCCGGATTCAGGCTCGTCAAGGCGGGCGCGACCGTCTCCGGCTACACGACCGACCTCCCCTGGCGCCCGTCCGCCTTCACGGGCGTCGTAGACGTGCGACGCGTCCTCGAGGAGTTCGAGAACGGCGCCACGATCGTGCTCCAGGGGCTGCATCACCACTGGCTGCCGCTCGCGCGCTACTGCCGCCACCTCGAAGCGTTCTTCGGACATCCCGTGCAGGCCAACGCGTACTACACGCCCGCCGGCTCGCAGGGGCTGCCCGTCCATCACGACACCCACGAGGTGATCTCGCTCCAGGTCGCGGGTGAGAAGCGGTGGCTCGTCTACGAGCCGGCGCTCGAGCTACCGCTGAAGAACCAGCGCTACCGGTCGGCGCTCGGCGCCCCGGGCGAGCCGGTGCTCGACGTCACACTTCGAGCGGGCGACTCGATGTATCTCCCGCGCGGCTGGCTCCACCAGGCGCTGACGTCGAGCTCGGACTCGCTCCACATCACGGTCGGCGTCAACGTTCGGCGTTGGGTCGACGAGGCGCGGACAGAGCTCGACGCCATGGAAAGCGAGCTTGCGTTCCGGCAGACAATCGACGCCGCAGAGCCGCCCGCGCTCCCCGAGCTCGACGCGGATTCCGCGCGCAGTCGTGCCCGCGATCGCTTCGTCCGCAGCCGCCGGCCGATCCTCGACGGCCAGCTCTCGGAGCTACGGGAGCTTGACACCCTGACGGCCGACGACGGGCTCGTCCGCCGTGACACCGTGATCGCCGACCTGGACGGAACGACGCTGATCTTCGAGGGAAAGACCCTGCGCTTGCCGGAACGGCTCGCCGCCGAGCTGGAGTTCCTCGTCGCAGTCGACTCCGCCTTCTCCGCCGCCGATCTGCCCGGCGACCTCGACGACGCGGGGCGGCTCGTGCTCGTCAGGCGCCTCGTGCGCGAGGGATTCCTGCGACGTAGTTCTTCGGCCGCCTGAGGTTCGGTGTCGAGCACGTGAGGTGGGTGGGCTCGCCCTCCTCCAGCCGCACCTCGACGTCGTACGCCGTCCCCGCCGCCTCGACGACAGCTCGCCATCCCCCGCCATCGCCCTCGATCGAGCTCACCTGCACGTCCACGATGCCGAGCAGTCCTGTCTCCTCGCGTACGGCGACCTCGGCAGCCTGCGCGGCGAACCCGTGACAGGAGCGACCACGGTAGTTCGGCAGGTGCACGCGGCCCGCGAGCGCAGCCTCGACGACCGGCCACGTCTCGGACGGTCGCACCCGGCCGTAGTAGACGCCGTCCGGTAAGACGACGAGGTTGCCGGCGAATCGGTCGCCGCCGATGTGCGAGGACTGCCAGATCCAGTCCTCGTCGACCTGCTCGCGCATTGCGTCGTAGAGCGGCCGTCCGAACTTCGCGCAGCAGCGGTCGTGCTTGCCGTGCGTGCAGACGAGAAAGAGCGGGTGCGCGACCGGAGTGCCGGCCGTCTCGAGGTCGACGCCGAGAAGGTCGTCGTACTGGTCGAGCGCGAGCTGCCGCAGGTCGCCTCCGGTGCGGGCCACGAAGGCGGCGATGCCGTCCGCGCTCCGGCGCTCGTTGCGCCGGACAAAGAGGATGCGAGCGTGCGGGAACCGGCCGCGCTCAGAGCGGAGATAGGCCTTCAATGCCGGGCTCAAGGTCGAGCCGTCGACGGCGTCGTGCGCCCAGAGTCCCCGGTACTCGATCAGGATCCAGGTGTCGACCCGGCTCGCGGTTGCGTGCACGGGCTCGTTGTCCGCGCGCGACGTCTCCGCGCAGAGAGTCCTAGTCGGGAAGGACGCGGCAGATCACCTGCCCGCTGGAGATCGCGTCGCCCGGCGCGACGGAGAGCCCCGCGACGGTTCCCGCACGATGCGATCGGATCTCGTTCTCCATCTTCATCGCCTCGACCACGCACACCACCTGACCTGCTTCGACCTCGTCTCCGTCTGCAACGTCGACCTTCAGCACCGTTCCCTGCATCGGGCTGACCACGACGTCGCTGCCCGCTCCGCCTGCGCCGGACGCGGCTCGTTCGCGGCGACGGCGGCCGAGCTCGGCCCAGGGCGGCTCCGGCTCGAGCACGGTCACGTCGTACCGGCGCCCGCCGACCTCCACCGACTTCACCTCGGCGCGGAGCGCGCCTCCAGAACGAAAATTCGGAGCGACCTCCTTCGTCAGCGCCGCAGCACGCGTCGCGAGCTCCTCGGATTCGACGAGGCCGTGGCAGGTCTCGCCCGCGATGAAGCACGGCTCGGTAAGGAGCGCCCGGTGGAAGCCAAGCAGTGTCGGCGGGCCGCCGATCTCGAACTCGTCGAGCGCGCGCAGCATCCGCATCCGCGCGTGCTCGCGGTCGACGCCGTGCACGATCAGCTTCGCGATCATCGGGTCGTAGAAGCCGCTGATCTCGGAGCCGGCGACGACGCCCGAGTCGACCCGCACTCCCGGCCCGCCCGGCTCGGCGTACGCAGTGATCCGTCCCGGGGCCGGCAGAAAGCCGCTCGCGACATCCTCGGCGTTGATGCGGCACTCGATCGCGTGACCTCGCAATTGGACGTCCTCCTGCCGCACCGAAAGCTGCTCGCCGGACGCGATCAGCACCTGCTCGCGCACGAGGTCGATCCCGGTCACCTGCTCGGTGACCGTGTGCTCGACCTGGATGCGCGTGTTCATCTCCATGAAGAAGTAGTCGCCGTCGGCTGTCAGCAGACCCTCGATCGTTCCCGCCGAGCGGTATCCGGCCGCCCGCGCCGCGTCGACGGCGATCGCTCCGATCCGCGCCCGCAACTCCTCGCCGACCGCCGGCGACGGCGTCTCCTCGATCAGCTTCTGGTGGCGCCGCTGGATCGTGCAGTCGCGCTCGCCGAGGTGGATCACGTTCCCGTGCGCGTCGGCGAGCACCTGCACCTCGACGTGGCGCGGATCTTCGAGGAACCGCTCGACGTAGACACGGCCGTCGGCGAAGTACTTCT
>JALYRA010000188.1 GCA_030855545.1 Actinomycetota bacterium
TGCATGTCGTGCTCGATCACGAGGATCGTGTAGCCGGCCTCGGTGCGCAGCTTCGCGATCAACTCCGTGATCTCGTGCGTCTCTTTCGGGTTCATCCCGGCGGCGGGCTCGTCGAGGAGCAGGACGCGAGGGTTCGTCGCCATCGCCCGCGCGATCTCGAGCCGGCGCCGGTTGGCGTACGAGAGCGAGTACGCCGGCTGATTCCAGCGATAGCCCATCAGTCGCTCACCGAAGAACGAGAGCTGCTCCTCGGCGAGCTGCGAGACCTCGCGCTCCTCGCGCCGCGCGCCGGGCGTGCGCAGCATCGACCGCAGCGGGCCTGTCTTCGTGTGCCCGTAGGTGGCTGCCATGACGTTCTCCTTCACCGTCATGTTGAGAAAGAGCCGGATCGTCTGGAAGGTACGAGCGATCCCGCGCGACGCGATCACGTGCGGCTCGAGGCCGACGACGCTCTCGCCGTCCAGCAGGATGTCGCCGCCGTCCGGCTCGTAGATTCCCGTGACGATGTTGAAGAGCGTCGTCTTGCCGGCGCCGTTCGGGCCGATCACACTGACGATCTCGCCCTCGTCGACGTGCAGGTCGAGCTCATCGAGCACGCGGAGACCGCCGAACGAGAGCGACACGCCCTTCAGCTCGAGCAGCCGCGCGGTCATGTGATCTCGACCCTCGCGGTGCCGAGGAGCCCCTGCGGCCGCGCGTTCATCAGCACGACGAGGAGCGCGCCCAGGATCAGCAGGCGCGTCACGCTCGGCTGGAAGATGAGCCGGTTCTCCCAGACGAATACGGCCAGGTAGAGCGTCGGCGCGAGCGCCAGCAGGCGCCAGCGATCCTGCAGGAGCGTCAGGCCGAGCACGGCAGCGATCAGCAGCACGAACGCGACGTTGCCGATCGTCCCCGGATCGGTCGGGAGCAGGACCCAGGCCTCCACGAGCGTGCCCATCAGCCCGTCGCCCTCGATCGCGGTGCGCTCGGTGCTGCGCGGCCAGAGCGCCCCGACGACGAGGTGGAGGGCGAACCCGAGCGCGACCGTGCCCGCCACGAGCGCCGCCAGCCGCTGCCACGACCGGATCGCCAGCACGAGCCCGACGGCAATCGCGCCGTAGAAGAGCAGGCGCGCTTCGGCGGGGCCGCGCAGCACCTCGAGCGCGATCGTGATCGCGAGCGCGCCGATGACGACGCCGGGAATGCTTCCAGCCCCGCCGAGGATCACCATCGCGTAGATCGTGATCAGCAGCGGCAGCTCGAAGTTCTGCGGGAAGACGCCGATCTGTTGCGCCGCGAAGAGGCTTCCGGTCAGCCCCGCGGTCGCGGCGCCGAACGCGAAGGCGAGCAGCTTCACCCGGTTGACGGGAATCGTCATCGCCTCCGCCGCCAGCGGGTCCTCGCGAACGGCCTTCCAGGCGCGGCCGGTGCGCGACTCGGAGAGGATGTGCAACGCCACCATCCCGAGCGTCAGCAGTACCAGGGCGATGTAGAAGTACGAGCTGACCTCGACCGCGTCGACGCCGACGATCGAGAACGGATCGACGCCGCTGATGCCGTTCGGTCCGCCGGTGAGGTCGATCGGCTCGTCGCGCCACGGCGGCGTGATCCGGTTCGCGTTCGTCGTGAAGGTGACGAAGATCTGCGCGAAGAAGAGCGTCACGATCGCGAGGTAGTCCCCTGAGAGGCGCCGCGAGGGCAGGCCGAGCAGCAGCCCGAGCAGCGCGGACGCCACGATCACGACGACGAGGGCGGCTGGGGTCGGCAGGTGCAGGTCGAACTTGCTCGACGAAAGCACGGCATAGATGTAGGCGCCGAAGCCGAAGAAGGCGATGTACCCGAGGTCGAGCAGTCCGGCGTACCCGACGACGATGTTCAGGCCGAGCGCGAGCAACGCGAAGACGAGTGCATTGAAGCCGACGCGGACGACGTAATCGGAGCTGGTCAGGAACGGGAACACCGCCGCAAAGCCGACGGCGGCGGCGAGCGGCGCCCACACGGGCAGTCGCTCCCACCGCTCGACCACGGCGCCCGCCAGACCCGTCCGCGCTTGCTGCCGCTCGCCGTGGCTCGCCACCCATTCGTCCTTGCCGATCCTCGGCTGGCCATCGGGGCCCTGCTCGTCGCGTGGAATCTGCGCCACCCGCTACACCTTCCTGATGTCGGCCTTGCCGAGCAGGCCCGTGGGTCGGAAGAGCATGACGGCGATCAGGATCGTGAAGACGATCAGGTCCTGGAAGGTCGAAGAGATGTATGCGGCCGAGAACGCCTCCGCCAGCCCGATCAAGAGGCCGCCGAGCATGGCGCCGGGAATGCTGCCGATGCCGCCGATGACCGCGGCCGTGAACCCTTTCAGCCCGGCCGTGAAGCCCATCAGGTGGAAGACGCTGAAGTACACGAGCCCGAACATCACCCCTGCCGCGCCGGCGAGCGCGGAGCCGATCAGGAAGGTGGCGACGATGACGCGGTCGACGTCGATGCCCATCATCGCGGCAGCCTCGCGGTCGTACGCGGTGGCGCGCATCGCCTTCCCGAGCGTCGTCCTGCTGACAAGCACCGACAACGCGATCATCAGCGAGAAGGCGGCGACGACGACGAGGATCCGCGTCATCGAGATCCGCACGCCGGCCACCGTCACGGCGCCGCCGAGGAACTCGAAGGTGGAGTAGCTCCGGAAGCGCGCGCCGAAGAGGAGCAAGGCCGTGGACTGGAGGAAGAAGGAGACCCCGAGCGCCGTGATCAGCGGTGCGATCCGGGGGGCGTTCCGCAGCCGCCGGTAGGCGAAGCGCTCGATCAGCACGCCGAGCAGACCGGCGCCGAGCATCGCCGCCAGGAACATCAGCGTCAGCGCGACCACGACCGGCACGGCGAGGGCGTCGGGGCCGCCGAGGCCGATCAGGACGAAGTAGCCGATGAACGCCCCGATCATGTAGACCTCGCCGTGGGCGAAGTTGAGCAGCTTCAGGATCCCGTAGACGAGCGAGTAGCCGAGGGCGATCAACGCGTAGACGCTCCCGAGCGTCAGGCCGTTGACCAGTTGCTGGAGGAGGAAGGATCCGTCCATGTCGGGTCAGCCTAAGCCTTTTCTAACCAGGTGCGGCCCGCCCCGAGGACGGGCCGCACCTGGGTGAACCGTTAGTCGTCAGCCGGCTCGTATTTCCCGCCGCCGAGCACCCGGAAGATGTAGAACTGGGCGCCCTCGACGTCGCCGTTCTCGTCGAAGCCGATCGCGTCGCCGAGGATCGAGTCCTGCTGATCCGTCTCGCCGATCAACTCGGAGACGGCCTCACGCGTGGGCTCGCCGTCCTCGCACGCAGCGCTGATCGCCGCAAGCGCGGCCTGCGTCGCCGCGTACATCGGCGGGCCGAACGTGCTCGTGAACTCGCCGTACTCGGCCTCGTAGCCCTCCACCAGCTCGGCGCTCGACTCTATCCCCCTGATGTCGGGGGCGAAGGACGAGACGTACGAGCCCTCCTGGGTGAAGTCAGCCGAGAAGAGGCCGTCCGAGCCAAAGACGACCGCATCGCTGCCCTGCTCGGTCAGCTGCTGCGCGAACACCTGCGCCTTGTTCGCGAGCTGCCAGGGCAGGAAGACGACGTCCGCGTCGGCGACGTTGCTGACGAGTGCGGAGAAGTCGCTCTGGTCCTGGCTGACCGACTCACGCTCGACGGTGACGTCGGCGCCCTCGAGGGACTCCGTCACGGTGTCGGCGAGACCCGTCGAGTACGACGTCTGGTCGTCGACGATGAAAACGGACTCCGCCTCGAGCTCGCCGGCGATGTACTCACCGATCGTCGGGCCCTGTGCGTCGTCGTTCGGCACGACCCGGGCGAACGTCGGGAAATCGCCGCCGGTGAGCGACGTCCGCGTCGCCGAGCCGGAGATGAAGCCGAGGTTCTCGCGGGTGAAGATCGGCCCGACCGCCTCGACCTCCTGGCTGCCTGCCGGACCCACGACCGCGAGGATCGAGTCGTCCGAGACGAACCGCTGCGCGACCGTCGACGCCTGCGCCGGGTCGAGCTGCGTGTCGCCTTCGACGAGCTCGAACGACGTGCCGTTCTCCTCGTTGTACTGGGACACGGCGAACTTCGTGAAGTTCAACTGCTCCGTGCCGATCGAGGCGGCATCGCCCGTGATCGGGGCCATGATTCCGACCGAGCCGGTGCAATCGACGGTAGCGCTGCCGTCATCGGTGGTAGCTGCGGTGGTATCGCCCGCCGCGTCGTCGTCGTCGCCGCCGCAGCCGGCGGCGAGGAGCGAGAGCCCCAGCACGAGCATGAGACCGAGCAGAGTTGCTGCTCTCTTCATCTGCGTTCCTCCTTTGGCCGTCGAAGCGGCTTCGATCTTTGCCGTTGCATCACGCCTAGTTGAGTGTGTCATGTCAACACTCTGCTGGCTTCCTACCCGACCGGCGTCTTCCTGCCGCCGACTCCGAGCTTGAAGACGGAGAACCTCGCGCCTCGCCTGTCGCCGCGAGCAGTGAATCGAAGCTCGCCGCCGAGGACGATCCGCGGGATGAAGGTCGATTGCAGGTGCTTCTGCACCTCCGCGCGAGTGGCGTCGCCGTCCGCGCAGGCCTTCTTGATCGCCGCGATCGCAGCCTGCACGGCCACGTAGACCGGCGGGCCGAAATTGGAGACGAACGTTGCGCGGTAGCCCTTGACGAACGCGGCGTTGCCCGGGAGCGCGCGGATGTCGGGCGCGAACGCCGCGACGTACGAGCCCGGGATCGTGAAGTCGCGGGAGTCGAGCCCGTCGGCGCCGACGATCACCGCCTTCCGTCCCTGCGCTCTCAGCTCCCGGCCGAAGAGCTGGGCGTTCGCCGCGACTTGCCAGGGCAGGACGACGACCTCGACCTCGACGCCGATGGTCGAGACAAGCGCCGAGAAGTCCGTCACTCGCTGGGAGACCGAGCGCCGGGTCACTTCGACGCCGCGCGCCCGCAGCCTCAACTGCACGCCGGCGGCGAGCGGCCGCGAGTACGACGACCGATCGTCGACGACGACGACGCGCTTCGGCTTCAGAACCTCCCGGATGTGCCGCGCGAGCGCCGGGGCCTGCGCGCTGTCTCTCGGGACGACCCGGAGGAAGCTCGGAATCGAGCCGTTCGTCAGGGCCGCGCGCACCGCCGACCCCGAGACGAACGGCATTCTGGCGCCGCCGTTGAAGATCGGCGCCACGGCAAGGACCTCCTGGCTCCCCGCCGGGCCGACGACCGCGAGCATGCGCGCGTCGCGGTGGAACGCGGCGCCGACGGTGGCGGCCCGCTTGGGATCGAGCTGCGTGTCGCCCTCGACGAGCCTGATCCGGCCGTCGCCGAGCGTCCGGACCGCGTACCTCGCGAAGCCGAGCTGCTCCTTCCCGATGAACGCGGCCTTACCCGTGATCGGCCCCATGAAGCCGATCAGCGGCCGTTCGCACGCCCTCCCGGGGGCGGAGGCGCGGGCGCCGGACGCTGCGACCGCGACGAGTGCCGCGACCGCGATCGACACCCACCTGGTCAAACGCTAGGAGGCGTCGTACGCCCGCGACGCCGGGTCGCCGGACGGGTGGAAGACGCCGAGGATCCGCATCACGCCCGGGCCGGTGTTCTCGATGCAGTGCACTTGCTCGGGCGGCAGGTGGAAGCACGCTCCCGGCGCGAGCGCGATCGCCTCGCCGTCGATGTGCGCGAACCCCTCGCCCTCGACGATGTATCCGACCTCGTCGTAGGTGTGGCTGTGGTCGGGCGCGCGGCACGGTTCGACGATGCCGACGAACTGGGTCGCGTCCATGCACCCAGCATCCTGGTTTATGAGGTAACGGAACGTGCGCTTGGCATCCGCGCGCAACTCCGGCCGGTCGGCAAAGCGGACGATCACCTCGCGCGGCGGCCGGTAGACCTGCTCGACAGGCACCGTCGAGGAGACGAGCACGAGCTCGTCCGGACCGTCCGCGTCGATCACGTACGTCTCGCCGGCGCGCACGTACGCGCCGCTTTCGGGGTCGAGGTCGTGCGGCTCGCCGTCGAGCTCCAGCGTTCCCTTGCCCGAGACGACGTAGATCAGCTCGTCGCGACTCTCCTCCCGCCGCGGCAGCGAGCGTCCCTGGGCGTAACGGGTCACGCGCTGCTCGAGCAGCTGCGAACCGGTGTGAGCGCCCATGACGACTTTCTCGAGAGCGGTGTCTCCCTCGGTCCGGCGGCCTTGAACGTCCTCCTCGGCGACAACGAACGTGTGCCGCATTGGCCCCATTGTGACACGACAACGTCGCCTCTAGACTTATGAATTGTGAATGTCATCGAGGCGGTCGACCTGCACCGCACCTATCGGGTCACGACGGGAGCGGTTCGGCGTCGTTCGCACGATGTCGAGGCCGTGCGCGGTGTGAGCTTCTCGATTCGCGAGGGCGAGCTCTTCGGGCTGATCGGCCCGAACGGCGCCGGCAAGACGACGACGATCAAGATGCTGATCACGCTGCTGATCCCGACCGCCGGGCGCGCGCATGTGCTCGGCTACGACGTCGTCCGCGACGCGCGCCAGGTGCGCCAGAGGATCGGCTACGTCTTCGGCGGCGACCGCGGCCTCTACGAACGTCTCTCCGCGCTCGACAACCTTCGCTACTTCGCCGAGCTCTACGGCGTCGAGCCACGCCGCCAGCGGGAGCGGATGCGCGAGTTGCTCGCGCGCGTCGGCCTCGAAGGCCGCGAGCAGGAGCGCGTTGAGGGTTACAGCCGCGGCATGCGGCAGCGCCTGCACATTGCACGCGGCCTGCTCCACGACCCGAAGGTGCTCTTCCTCGACGAGCCGACGCTCGGCGTCGACCCAGTCGGGGCGAGGGAGCTGCGCTCGCTGATCGCCTCGCTCACCGCAGCAGGCAAGACCGTTCTCCTGACGACCCATTACATGTTCGAAGCCGACTCGCTCTGCGACCGGATCGCCGTGATCGCGAACGGCGAGATCGTCGCCCAGGGCACGCCGAAGGAGCTGAAGGCCCGAGTCGAGCAGAACGGCGTCGTCGAGGTGGAGGTCTTCGGGGTCGACCAGGGGTCGGTGGCGCGGATCGAGGCGCTCGAAGGTGTCCTCGCGGTCTCGGTCGAGGAGCAGGAGACGAAACAGCTGCTGATCGTGCAGACCGCGCGAGGCGCAGAACTGACGCACGTGATCCTGGCGCAACTCGACGGCGTTGCCGTCGGCCGCATCTCGTCGCGCGAGCCGACGCTCGAAGACGCGTACGTCCAGCTCGTCACGGCATGACGAACGTGACG
>JALYRA010000082.1 GCA_030855545.1 Actinomycetota bacterium
CGACCTCGGCGCCGATCGTGCGGGCGAGCATCGACTCGAGGTCGCGGACGACGTCGTTGACGTCGAGTCGCTGCGGCAGGAGCACCTGCTTGCGGCTGAACGTGAGCAGCTGTCGCGTCAGCGCCGCGGCGTGCGCGGCGGCCTTCCGCACCTGGTCGATGTCCTCGGCGCGCGGATCGCCTTCGTCGAACGAGCAGGCGAGCAGCTCGGCGTACCCGCTGATCGCCGTCAGCATGTTGTTGAAGTCGTGCGCGATCCCGCCCGCGAGCTGGCCGACGGCTTCCATCTTCTGCGACTGGCGCAGCTGCTCCTCGAGCTGCTTCTGCTCGGTGATGTCGAGCAGGAAGCCCTGGTGGCAGAGAATCGTTCCTTCCTCGTCGCACATCGGGATCGTCTGGTCGAGCACCCAGACGACGCGGCCGTCGCGCGCGATGAACCGGAACTCGCTGCGCGTGGGGACGCCGTCGTTGCGCGCCTCGCGGGCGAGCGCCTCGACGCGCACGCGGTCGTCGGGATGGATCCAGGCGAGCGCGAGCTCGGGCATCGCCGCCCATTCGTCGGGCGTGTAGCCGAGCAGCGACTCGACCTGCGGGCTCATGTACATGGAGGTGAACGGCTCCTCGGCGCTGTTCTTGTACGTGACGAGCGGGATGTTCTCGATCAACGAGCGGTAGCGCTCTTCCGCGGCCTGGAGCGCCTCCTCGGCGCGCACGATCTCGCTGATGTCGCGAATCGTCCCCGTGAAGAGCGCGTGCCCCTCTCGGTCGACCTTCGTGATCGCCAGCTCTACGGTGATGCTCGAGCCGTCCTTTCGCAAGGCCGGAAGCCGCAGCCGTTGCCCCAGGATCCGGCTCTCCCCGGTCGTGGCCGCACGGCGGAGCCCCTCCTCGTGACGCGCGCGTAGCTCGACCGGGACGATCAACTCGCCGAGCCGGCGGCCGAGCGCTTCCTCGCGCGTCCAGCCGAACGTGCGCTCGGCGGAGGGGTTCCACTCCTGGACGAGGCCCTCGTGATCCATGACGACGATGCAGTCGAGCGAGGACTGGAGGATCGCCTGCTTGTCCTCGACGAGTCGTCCGGTGCGCTGTGCCGACGAGACCAGTTGAACACGAGCGGTGACGGCGGCCGCGATCGTGACGAGGATCTCGATCTCCTCCTCGGTCCAGTCGTGCGGCTCGGAGTCGATCGCGCAAAACGCGCCCAGCACGTGGCCGTCGGCTGTGACGAGCGGGATCCCCGCATAGCCGGCGACGCCGAGCGCGCGCGAGACCTCGTCCACAGAGCGGAAGGGGTCCTTTCTGACGTCGCGGAGCACGAGCCGCTCGCCGGTCTCGACGATCTCGGCGCAGAGCGTGTGCGGGATCACCCGTTCCGACGCCCATGGCTCGGGGAGGCCGACCTGGCTCTTGAGGAACTGACGGTCGGCGTCGACGAGCGAGACCAGCGCGACGGGCACGTTCAGCGAAAGGCACGCGAGCCTCGAGAAGCGGTCGAATGTCTCGTCGGCCGGCGTGTCGAGTAGCCCGGTGCAGTGAAGCGCGTCGAGGCGAACAGGGTCGAGAAGCCGCATACGCGAACTATCGGCATGTCCCGGTCGAAAGTGAGGTCCGGGTTTGACAGGAACACCTGTTCGGGTATAGAACATACGTTCCTATGATCGCGTGTCTTCTCATCCCAGGGTTCCAGCTGCGAGCGGCGCTGCGGGAGAGGCCGAGGCTGGCGCTCGTCCCGGCCGCTCTCGCGCCGGTGCCGGGAACGGAGCCGCTCGTGGGGCCTGTCACGGCCGCCGCCGAGCTCGCAGGGGTGCAGCCGGGGATGCGGCTGGGCGAAGCGCTCGCGATGTGCCCGCAGCTCGTGCTCGTCGAGCAGGATCCCGCCACGGTCGAGCGCGAGTGGGAGGGGGTGCTGCAGCGGCTCGAAGACTCGGGCTTCGCAGTCGACCCCGAGGAGCCGGGTCGCGTCTACTTCGAGACGAAGGGCGTCGAGCGCCTGTACGGAGGGTTGGAGGCGGCGCTCGAGCGGGCGCTCGCCTCCGTCGGATCTGCCTGGGATTCACGCGCGGGCGCTGCTCGGCGCCGGTTCGCCGCACTTGCGGCGGCGAGCGTCGCGCGTCCCGGGCAGGCGCTCGTGGTCTCGCCCGGCAAGGAGGAGGGCTTCCTCGCGCCGTTGCCGCTCTCGCTGCTGCCGCTCTCGGCCAACCGCTACGCGGAGCTCGAAGGGCTCGGTGTTCGCCGCCTGGGGGAGCTTGCGGCGTTGCCCGGAGGAGCGGTCTCGGAGCGGCTCGGCCGGGAGGGGCTGCAGGCGTGGGCCCTCGCACGCGGCGGTGAGAGTGCCCGCGTGCGTGGCCGCCGGCCGCCGGCCGAGCTCGCGGAGGCGCTCGAGTTCCCGGAGGCGATCGGCAACGAGCTGACGCTGCGGCGGGCGTTCGGTGCTCTCCTCGACCGGCTGCTCGCGCGGCCC
>JALYRA010000209.1 GCA_030855545.1 Actinomycetota bacterium
GAGCGAACGCTCGACATCCTCACCGCCACGGATCCGTGGTGGTTCCTCCTCGCCGTCGCGATCATGACCGTGACGGTCGTGCCGATGGCCGAACGCTGGCGCCGGCTGCTCGCGTCGCAAGGGATGCACGAACGACTGCCGTGGCTCACACGCGCGTACTTCGTCTCCTACGCCGCCGGCCAGATCCTGCCCACCTCGATCGGCGGCGACGCCGTCCGGATCGTCGAGACGTCGCGCCGCCATCCGGCCCGCCTGGGCGGGATCTCGGCGATCGTCCTGCTCGAGCGGGCGCTCGGCGGGGCCGCCACGGTGCTGCTCGGCGCCGTCGGCTTCCTGCTCGCGATCGGCCGTTACGACGTGGGCGCATACCTCTGGATCGAAGGCGTCTTCGTGCTCGGCACGGCGGTGCTCGCGTTCCTCCTCTTCTCGCGCTCGGTGCGCCCGGCGCTGCGCCTGACAGCGCCGCTGCTGGCGCGCCTGCGGCTGGAGCGACCCGTCCGTGCCGTGTACGACGGGGTGCACGTCTTCCGGGACCGGACGGGCCTGCTGTTGGGTCTCTTCCTCTTCACCGTCGCTTTCCAGGCGGTCCGGATCCTGGCGATCTGGGCGACCGCGCGCGCCGTCGAGATCGACCTCTCGCCGCGGATCTACTACGTGATGGGGCCGCTCTTCTTCCTCGTCCTGCTCGTGCCGTTCACGCTCAACGGGTTCGCCGTGCGCGAAGCCTTCTTCGTCAGCTTCCTCGGCGGCGTCGCTGTCGATGCTGACCGAGCCTTCGCCGCGGGCTTCCTCTTCTTTCTCGTCACCGTCGCGCTGGCCATTCCCGGGGGTGTGATCCTGCTCTGGGAGGGGCTGCGCGGCCGACCGCGCGCGACGCATGCCTGACGCGAGCGCGATCGTCGTCACCTACAACGCGCTCCCGTGGATCGAGCAGAGCCTCGAGAGCGTCCGGGGCGAGGAGACGATCGTCGTCGACAACGGCTCGACCGACGGCACCGTCGACGTCGTCCGCGAGCTCTTCCCCGACGCGACGGTGATCGAGCAGGGAAACGCAGGACTCGGGGCGGGGTGGAACGCCGGGATGGCCGTGGGGACCGAGCGCTACTTCCTGATCCTGAACGCCGACGCCTGGATGACCGAGGGGTCGCTCAGGCGGCTCGTTGCCTTCGCCGGCGAGCATCCGGAAGCGGCGATCGTGGGGCCGCGGCTCCTCAACCCGGACGGAACGCTGCAGCGCTCGGTGCGTGGCTTCCCGACCCTCTGGCGGCTCGCGACCGAGTACTTCTTCCTGCGTAAGCTCGCGCCGGGCTCCCGGTTCTTGAACGCGTTCTATGCCGGCGGGTTCGCGCACGACCAGGTCGATGACGTCGAGTTCGTCATGGGCGCTTGCATGCTCGTGCGACGCGAGGCGGTCGAGCAGGTCGGCCCACTCGACGAGGCATTCTTCCTCTTCAGCGAGGAGACCGACTGGGCGTACCGCTTCAAGCAGGCGGGTTGGAAGGTTCTCTTCTATCCCGGCGCGGAGTGCGTCCATGTCGGCGGCGCGTCGCACGGCGGCCGGATGTTCCGCGAGAACGTGAGCGGGCACCTTCGCTTTCTCGCGAAGCATCGCGGCGTGCCGTACGCGGAGCGCGCGCGGCGGCTGTTACGGGTCGCCTTGCGGCTGCGCGGGGTCGTCTTCCGGGACGAGCGCGGCCGGATGTACCGCGAGGCCGCCGAGTGGCTCGGCTCGGGACGGCTGCCGGAGTTGCTCGAGCGATGACCTACCTCAGGCTCCTGCTCGCCACCGCGGCGCTGCTGCTGCCGGGGGCGATCGTGGCGCGGGCGCTCGGGCTTCGCGGAGTCGCGGTCACCGTCGCCTGGTCGTTCGCGCTCCTCTTCGGCGCGCTCGCCGTCACGTTCGCGTTCGAGGCGTCGTTGAGTCTCACGCTCGTCCTCGTCCTCGTCGCGGGCGTCGTCGCGCTGCGGTTCGCGCGTCGCGCGCCGCGGCCGGAACGGCTCCCGGGTCGCTTCTGGGTCTTGCGGATCGGTCTCCTTCTCGGCGTCCTCCTCTGGCATGTCGCGGGGGAGATCGGCGGCGACGGGCTCTTCCATCTCGCCCGTGTGCGCAAGCTGGAGGAGTTCGACGCGCTCTCGCTCGGGTCGGTGAACGAGTTCGCCGACGGCGGTCTCCATCCCGGCTACGCGTTTCCGCTCTGGCACGGGTTCCTCGCGCTCGTCGCGCGCGTCTCGTTCCTCGATCCGGCCGACGTCGTCCTGCACGAGGCTTCGATCCTGGCGCCGCTCGCGGTGCTCGTCGCGTACGAGGCGGGGCACGCGCTCTTCCGGCGCGTCGGGCCGGCCGTCGCGGTGGCGTGCGCGGCAGTCGCGGTGACGGCGCTCGCACCCTCGTATGGAGGCGCGTACACGGCACTCGGGCTGCCGGCGACCGGCTCGCGGCAACTCCTGCTGCCTGCGGCGATCGCCCTCGCTCTGGGAGCTTGTGTTTCTGAAACACAAGCTCTGCGTCGCGGCTACCTCGCGTCGGCGGCGGCGGCAGGGCTCGTGCTCGCCGTCGTCCACCCCACCTACGCGATTTTCCTCTGGCTGCCGTTCGGCGGCTTTCTCCTCGTCCGGTCGCTCGTCGAACGGAGCGAGTGGCGCCGGATCGCGGCGGCGCTCGCGGCGCTTGTCGTCCCTGCGGCTGCCTACTTCGTCTGGTTGCTACCGGTGATCCGCGAGACGGCCTCGGTGGCGCCCGACGGCGACGAGCTCGCCCGCGCCTTCGCGCAGTACCGCGGCCAGCTCGACGTCTTCTCGGACACGAGCTACCGGCTTGCCCCCGAGGTGTTCGGCCGCGCCGGCGCCGTCGCAGTGGCCGCGCTGCTCTTCGTTCCGCTCGCCGGGCTCGCCTTGCGCCGGCGCTGGGCCGCCTACGTGCTCGGCGGCTTCCTCGCCGTCGCCGCGGTGATGCTCGTCCCCGCGCTATTCGTTCCGTTCTCCGACCTCGTCTCGATCTCGCAGTCGCGGCGAGCAGCCGGCTTCTGGCCGCTCGCTTTCGCGTTCGCGGGCGGGCTCGTCGTCCTCGCCGCCGTGCTGCGCTCGCTGCTCCTGCCGACGGCTCTAGCCGGCGGCGTCGCACTGCAACTCACCTATCCGGGCGAGTTCGGGCGGCAGCTGGAGAACGGCGGCCCCGCGCTCGTGACGTGGCTCGCGGTCGCCGGCGGCGTTGCGACGCTCGCGGGAGGGCTTGTGTTTCTGAAACACAAAGTCCCGGTTGAGCGGCCGACCGCGATCGTCGGTCTCGCGGCCGTTCTCTTCGTGCTTCCGGTCGCCGCGCACGCCGCGGCGAACTGGAGTCCGTCCGAGGCACGGCAGCCGAGCCCGCTGACGCCGGGGCTCGTCGACGCGCTTCGCGAGCGGGTGCCGGCGGGAGACACGGTCTACTCCGATCTCGAGACGAGCTATCGGATTGCAGCCGCTGCGCCCGTCTACATCGCTGCCGCTCCTCCCAGCCACGTCGCCGACACGGAGCAGAACCGGCCCTACGAGCGGCGAGCCGCCAACATCGAGTTCTTCCGCACCGGCGACACCGAGATCCCCCGCCGGGCAGGTGCCGACTGGCTCGTCGTCGACCGGCGGCGCTTCGACATCGTCCCGCAACTTGACTCCGTCTACCGCGACGGCCGCTACACGCTCTACGTGCTCCCGTAGCCCCCGCCGCCCGGGGTCTCGATCCGCAAGACATCGCCCGGTTCGAGCTCGCGCGAGGCGAACGGCGGCAGCTCTTCTCCGTTCAGCAGGTTTCGTCCCGGCTCGCCGGCCTCCCCTCCCGCTGCTCCGGCGGGGGCGATCCGGCGGCGCTGCGAGAGGAGCGAGAGGCTGCACGGCTCGACCACGCGCAGCTCGCGCACGACGCCGGCGCCGCCCCGGTGAAGACCGGCGCCGCCCGACCCGAGCCGCAGCGCATGCAGCTCGACTCGCAGCGGGTAGGCGAGCTCGAGCGCTTCCGTCGGTGTCGAGAGCGTGTTCGACATGGCGACGTGCACTCCGGACGGCCCCTCGGCGTCGGGGCACGCTCCCTGGCCGCCGCCGATCGTCTCGTAGTAGGTGAAGCGCTCGTTGCCGAGGATGACGTTGTTCATCGTCCCCTGACCCTGCGCCGGCACCGGGACCGCCTGGCCGAACGCGCGGAAGAGCAGGTCGACGATCCGGCTCGACGTCTCGACGTTGCCCGCGGCGACAGCGGCGGGTGCCTGGGCGTTGACGAGGCATCCTTCGGGCGCGTGAATCGTCACCGGCTCGAGTGCGCCGGCGGAGGCGGGTGCGTCCGGGTCGGTCAGGACTCGAACGACGAACAGGCAGGCGGAGAGCGTGACGGCGAGCGGGCAGTTGAGGTTGCCGCCGTGCTGCGGCGCCGTGCCGGCGAAGTCGATCTCGAGCGCGTCGCCGGCGATCGTCACCGCTGCGTGCAGCTCGAGCTCACCGTCGGCCGTCTCGAGCCGCTCGGTCGCCTCGTAGCGGCCATCTGGGAGGGCTGCGATTCCGGCACGGACGCGCCGCTCGGAGTAGGCGACGAGCTCGTCCATCGCGGCCATGACCTCCTCGCGGCCGCGGCGCGCGCAGAGCTCCGCGATCCGGCGGGCGCCGAGGCTCTGCGCCGCCAACTGCGCGCGCAGGTCGCCGCACCGCTCGTCCGGATTCCTCATCTGCGCGACGAGCGCGTCGAGCACGGCGTCGTCGAGCCGGGTCGGCGGGATCACGACGCCCTCGTCGGCGAGCGTGCGCGAGTCGGCGGGCATGCTCCCGGGTACGGCACCGCCCACGTCCGCGTGGTGTGCGCGCGTCGCGACGAAGCCGAGCTCGCTGCGCGAGACGAGCGTGATGTCCGGCAGATGGGTGCCGCCCGCGTAGGGGTCGTTGAGGATGAAGACGTCGTCGGGGCCTGGGTCGCAGGCCAGCACGGCCGCCACCGACGCCGGCATCGCGCCGAGGTGGACGGGGATGTGCTCGGCCTGCGCAACCATCCGGCCGGTCGGGTCGAAGACGGCTGTCGAGCAGTCGCGCCGCTCCTTGATGTTGGCCGAGAAGGCAGAGCGGATCAGCGCCGCACCCATCTCCTCGGCGACAGCACGGAGTGCGAAACCGATCACCTGGAGTTGGACGTTCACGAGCGGGTCACCACGAGCGACCCGCGGCGCCAGGTGCCGAGCCAGCCTTCGGGGATCCAGGCCGTCGAGCCGTCCAGCTCGACGAGCCCGGTCACCGGCGCCCGGCCCGGTTGCTCCGGCAGATGGAGCTCCGGACCGCGCAGGACGGTCGCCGTCCGCAGCGCGACCAGCTCGAGCGCGCGTTCCCGGTCGGCGTAGCCGTACCGCTCCTCGTGCGCCCGGTGGAAGGCCTCCGCCACGTCACCGTCGACCGGCACCGTCAACTCGAACGACTGGCCCGCGTAGCGGACGTCCGCCTCCCCGCTCGGGGGCAGTTCTGCGTCGGACAGCGGCACGACGAGCGAGCGCACCTCGTCGCGG
>JALYRA010000247.1 GCA_030855545.1 Actinomycetota bacterium
GAAGCGCCGTTGATGCAGAGGATGTCGTGCGGCGTGACGAGGTCAGCCGACAGGACGGTGCAGATCACCTGCACCTCGTTGCGGAAGCCCTTCGGCCAGAGCGGCCGGATCGGGCGGTCGATCATCCTTGCGGTCAGCGTGGCGCGCTCGGTCGCCTTGCCCTCCCGCTTGAAGAAGCCGCCGGGGATCTTCCCCGCGGCGTATGCGCGCTCCTCGACGTCGATCGTGAGCGGGAAGAAGTCCGCTCCCTCGCGCGCCTCGGGACGGCCGACGGCCGTCGCCAGAACCATTGTGTCGCCGGAGCGAACGGCGACTGCGCCGTCCGCCTGCTTGGCGAGCTTGCCCGTCTCGAAGGTGATCTCCTTGCCACCGATCTCGACGGAAACCGAGGCAGCCTGCCCCATTACCGTACTCATATCCTTGCCTCCACTTTGCTTGGTGGAGAGTGGAAGTTTGGATCAGCCTCGTCGCGTGCACGCGGGGCTCGTCCAAGCTTCCACTCTCCCAGGTCGAACTAGCGCCTGAGGCCTAGCTCCTTGATGAGGGCGCGATAGCCCTCGAGGTCGTGCTTCTGCATGAAGTTGAGGAACCGCCGCCGCCGGCAGACGAGCTTCAAGAGGCCGCGCCGGGAGTAGTGGTCCTTCGCATGCGTGCGCAGATGCTCGGTGAGGTCGTTGATGCGCTGCGTCAGCATCGCGACCTGCACCTCGGGGGAACCCGTGTCCGCGTCGTTGCGGCCGTGCTTCCCGATCAGCTCCTGCTTGACTTCCTTGGTGAGGGCCATGTGGCCTCCTTTGTCGATGTCTCCGGAGTCCCCGCGCGGCGTGAAGGAAGACACGGCCGGCCGAGATCTCGGTCGTGCGTAGGGTAGCAACGGATGCTTCCCACCGGTGTCGCAGCGGGCCATCCGGCGACGGTGGCCGCAGGAATCGAGATCCTCGAGGACGGCGGATCCGCCGCAGATGCGGCCGGCGCCGCCTGCCTCGCCTCTTGCGTCGCCGAGACGGTCATGACCGGCCTGCTCGGGGGAGGTCACGCGATCCACTGGGACGGACGGCACGCGCAGAACCTCGACTGCTTCGTCGACGCGCCGTCCGGCGCGGGCGCAGCTCCGGTGGAGCTGCACGTCCCCTTCGGCGAGGAGCTCGTCCACTACGCCGTCGGACCGGGAACCTGCGCGGTTCCGGGACTGCCGCGCGGGCTCGGGGCGTTGCACGAACGCTTTGGCCGTTTGCCGTGGGCTCGCGTCGTCGAGCCGGCCATCCGTCTGGCGCGAGAGGACGTCGTGATGCCGCCGGCGCACGCCGCCTGCCTTGCGATGCTCGCGCCCGTTTTCACGATGCGGCCGGATGGCGAGCGGATCTACGCGCCGGCGGGTCGGCCGCTCGAAGCCGGCGAGCGGCTCGCGCAGCCGGGGCTCGTCATGGCGCTCGAGGCGGTGGCGACCGAGGGCGCCGACGCCGTCTACGAGGGTTCGATCGCCGAACGGCTGCTGGCGATCGTCGGCGTCCCGGTCGTGGCGGACGATCTTCGCCGGTATGAAGCGCGCTGGGCCGAGCCCGTTGCTTCGACCTACGCCGGGTTGCGGTTCCTGACGCGTGGCGGCTTCGCCGGCGTCGCCGAAGCGCTCGACAGGCTGCCCACGCTGCGCGGCCTCTCCGGACGCGAGCGGGTGCCGGCGCTGTTGGACGCGCTCGAGGGGCCGTCGATCGAGGGACACACGACGAACCTCGTCACAGCCGACGCGGGCGGCAACGTCTGCGTGCTCACGTCGAGCCTCGGGCTCGGCACCGGCGACTTCCTCTCCGGTCTCGACCTGCAGCTGAACAGCATGCTCGGCGAGACCGATCTCGTGCGCGAACCGCTACGGCCAGGAGAGCGGATGGCCAGCATGATGGCCCCGAGCCTCGCCGTCGGGTCCGCCGGGCTCGAGCTCGCGATCGGCGCCGCCGGCGGGACGAGGCTGCGCACGGCACTCGTTGGCGTCGTCGCGGGAATTCTCGACGAGCGCCTCGATCCGGCCGACGCGGTCGAGCGTCCGCGCTTCCACCGCGCCGGCGACGTCGTCAACGCCGAGCCGGGAGTCGACGAGCAGGCGCTCGAGGAGCTCGAAGCTGCCGGTCTGCTGGTGCGCCGGTGGCCGGCGCAGCACCACTACTTCGGCGGCGTCAGCCTGCTGGCGCGAGCAGGCGCCGCAGGCGATCCGCGGCGTAGCGGTCACGCCGCCACGGCGCGTTGACCGACTCGTCGAGCGGCAGCCAGCCGACATAGCCGCAGTGCGGGCAGCCCGGGTTCGTCGAGAGCGTGCCGCCGCCCGTTGGCTTGGAGTACTCCTTGCCGCAGTCGAGGCAGCAGACCGACTCGACGGCGCTCAACCGGGCAGGCTCCATACCGTCTCAGACACGCGAGAAGCCCAAATCTTGCGCCATCTGCGGGGACTTCGTCGCGCGGGCGCGATCGGTTCTTCCTCAGGTCAGGAGCAGCTTCTCGACCCGTCTGCTCGCGACCCACGTTCCGAGGGCTCCGAGTACCGCGAGATAGGCGAGGTTGACGAGCTGGAACCAGCCGACCGTTCCGGTCGTCAGCGAGCGCAGGAGCTCGACGCCGTGGTAAAGCGGCGTCAGCTGGACCGCGACCTCGAGCCAGTTGGGATAGGTCGAGAGCGGGAAAAACGTGGCCGAGAAGAGGAACATGGGCAGGATCGCGAGGTTGAGGATGTCGAAGTCCTGCCAGCTGCGCATGTAGGTGACGGCCGCGATCCCGGCGCCGGCGAAGGCAAAGCCGAGGAAGACGGTCGCAGGCAGCGCCAGCACCGCCCACCACGACTCGACGAGCCCGAGCGCGAGAATGACCACGAAGAAGCCGACGGCGTAGATGAGGCCGCGGAAGAGCGCCCACGCCGTTTCGCCCACCGCGACGTCCTTGGGACCGAGCGGCGTCGAGAGAATCGAGTCATAGAGCTTCTGGTAGCGCATCTTCCAGAAGATGTTGGTCGCGTCGTAAAAGGCCCCGTTCATCGCGGACGCGGCCAGGAGACCCGGCGCGACGAAGATCGCGTATTCCATCGGCCGGCCGTCGATGACGACGTCGCCGACGTAGCCTCCCAGGCCGTAGCCGAGCGAGAGCAGGAAGAAGAGCGGCTCGAAGAACCCCGAGACGATGATCGGCCACATCGAGCGGTAGCTGAGGAGATTACGCTCGAACAGGAGGCCGCCCCGCCCCCCGGGCCGCTCGCGGAGCCGTGCAACGACGGTGCTCACCGAAAGAGCCTCCGCCGGTAGGTGCGGCGGGCGACCAGGAGGCCGCCGACCGTCCACGCGAGCAGGTATGCGACATGGCCGAGGGCGGGGAGCCACTCGGCAGTCCCGAGCATGAGACCCCTGCAGAGCTCCACGCCATGCCATATCGGGGTGATGTAGGC
>JALYRA010000289.1 GCA_030855545.1 Actinomycetota bacterium
CCGTCCTCGTCGTCGAGCACGACGAGCAGATGATGCGCACCGCCGATTGGCTCGTCGACATGGGGCCGGGCGCGGGCGAGCACGGCGGCTGGGTCGTCGCCGAGGGGAAGGCGAAGGACGTGATGCGCAACAAGAAGTCGGTCACGGGCCAGTTCCTCTCGGGCGAGCGGACGATCGCGATCCCGCCGCGGCGAGAGGAGGATCTCGGCCACTTCACCGTTCGCGGCGCCGCGATGCACAACCTGAAGGGAATCGACGTCGAGTTCCCGGTCGGCAAGTTCGTCACCGTCACCGGGGTCTCGGGCTCGGGGAAGTCGACGCTCGTGAACGAGATCGTCTTCAAGGCGACTGCGAACCGGGTCAACCGGATGCGCGTCAAGCCGGGCGACCACCACAGCGTCGAGGGAATCGAAGTCTTCGACAAGGTGATCGACATCGACCAGAAGCCGATCGGACGCACCCCGCGCTCGAATCCGGCCACCTACATCGACCTCTTCACCCACATCCGCGAGCTCTACTCGCTGACGCCGGAGTCCAAGGTGCGCGGCTACAAGCCGGGCCGCTTCTCGTTCAACGTCCGCGGCGGCCGTTGCGAGACGTGCAAGGGCGACGGCACGATCAAGATCGAGATGCACTTCCTGCCGGACGTGTACGTGCAGTGCGAGACCTGCCACGGGCACCGCTACAACAAGGAGACGCTCGAGGTGCGCTTCAAGGGCAAGTCGATCTCGGACGTGCTCGAGATGTCGGTCGAAGAAGCGCTCTCCTTCTTCGCCAAGATCCCGAAACTGCGCCGGCGCCTGCAGACGCTGCACGACGTCGGGCTCGACTACGTCAAGCTCGGGCAGCCCGCGACGACGCTCTCCGGCGGCGAGGCGCAGCGGGTGAAGCTCGCGGCGGAGCTCTGCAAGGTCGCCACAGGCAGCACGCTCTACATCCTCGACGAGCCGACGACCGGCCTTCACTTCGCCGACATCGAGAAGCTGCTCGAAGTGCTGCAGCGGCTCGTCGACGCCGGCAACACGGTGCTCGTGATCGAGCACAACCTCGACGTGATCAAGCAGGCCGACTGGGTGATCGACCTCGGCCCGGAGGGCGGCGAGGCAGGGGGCGAGCTGATCGCTGCAGGCACGCCCGAGCAGGTCGCCGAGACCGAAGGCTCGTTCACCGGCGAGTTCCTGCGCGGCGTGCTCGCGCCGCGCGGCGAGCCGGTCGCGGCCTAGGTGGCGACCGCCGCCGAACGCCGGGCGCGGTTCCGAGTCCTGCACGAGGCGGACGACCTGTTCGTGATGCCGAACCCGTGGGACGCAGGCTCGGCGCGGCTCCTGGCCAGCTGCGGCTTCGAGGCGCTCGCGACGACGAGCGCCGGCTTCGCCTGGGCACTCGGACGCCACGACCAGACCGTCACGCGCGACGAGTTCGTCGCTCACGTCGCCGAGCTCGCGGCGGCGACCGACCTTCCGCTCAACGTCGACAGCGAGCGCTGCTATCCCGACGACGCCGGTGGGATAGCCGAGTCGGTGAAGCTGCTCGCCGGCGCGGGCGCCGCGGGCTTCTCGATCGAGGACTACGACCCGGCGACGAAGCGCGTCGACGAGATCGAGGTCGCCGCCGAACGGGTCGGCGTCGCGGCGGAGGCATCGCGCGGACTACCCGAGCCGATGCTGCTGACCGGCCGCGCCGAGAACCACATCCGCGGGGTCGACGATCTCGACGACACAATCGCGCGCCTGCTCGCCTACCGCGAGGCCGGCGCCGACGCGCTCTATGCGCCAGGCCTCACAGACCTCGAGCAGATCGCAGCCGTCGTCGCCGCGGTGGAGTTGCCGCTGAACGTTCTCATCCTGCCGGGCGGGCCGACTGTCGCGGAACTTGCCTCCGTGGGCGTCCGCCGGGTCTCGACCGGAAGCCTGCTCGCCGGCGCGGCGTACGGGACCCTTGTCGAGGAGGCGCAAGCGCTCTTGGAGGCCGGCACGGCGCCGCCTTCGCGCGGCCATGTTCCGCGCGAGACGTTGCGCGCCGCCTTTTAGGCGTACCAGGCGTCAGAGTACGGCTTGCGTTTGCGTCACCCGCGCGACGCGCTTGCCGGTTTCGTCGAAGACGTCTGTCTCGACCACGATCGTCCGGCTCCCCCGGTGCAGCGGCCGCGAGCGCGCTTCGATCACGCCCGATCGCACCGCCGCGAAGAAGTTCGTCTTCGACTCGATCGTCGCGGTCGCACTCGATCCTTCGGGGAGGTTGAGGTAGGCGCAGTAGGCGCCGAGCGTGTCGGCGAGCCCCATCAGGACGCCGCCGTGGAGGAGGCCCGCGGCGGTGGTCAGACGCTCCTCCCATGCGATCCGGCCCCGGACTTCCTCGGTCGACGCCTCGAGTAGCTCGAGCCCGAGGGTGTCCGCGTACGGCATCGCCGCGCGCACTGAGCGTGTCAGTTCCTCGTCCACCGGCTGAACGTACCAAGTTGCAAACTGTCACTAGGGAGAGGGATGAGCTGCATCGAGGTCGCCGCCGATGCTTTGACCGTGAAGCTGCGGCTCTTCGCTCTCATCGGCACGGCACTCTTCCTCACCGGCTGCAGTACGGCGGAAGGACTGCGCGCGAAGGCGCTCCTCGAGCAGGCCGAGCAGGCGCACGCGGCGCTTACCTCTTCCACGTTCGAGGGCAGCGTGTCCTTCTCGTTCCAGGGCGAACAGGTGTCGATGCTGCTCAGCGGCGCGACGTCCAAGGAGGGTGAGTGGGTCTCCATGAGCGCCAAAGGTATGCCGGGCGCCGGCGACATGTCGATGGAGATGATCGTGCGCGGAGGTCGCGCCTGGACGAACCTCGGCGGCTCCTGGGAGTCGGCACCGGCGCCGACCGGAGCCGGCCCGGGCAGCACGATGAGCGCGGCCGCGTTTCAGCAGCTCGCCCGCTATGTCAAGGACGTGCGTGTGACCGAGCACCAGATCGTCGGTGGGAAGGCCGTGACGACGATCGGGGGCGACATCGACACAAAGGGGATGTTCGAGGCGATCACCAAGCTCGGCCCGCTCGCCGGAGCCGACGGGTTCGACCTCTCGAAGCTCGGCGTCGAGCTCGGCGACATCCACGTCGTCCTGACGATCGACGAGCGGACGCGCTTGCTCGACTCTGCCTACATCACGCTCGCGATCGAGGCGGAGGGAGAGAAGGTCGAGCTCGATTTTCGCTACCGGCTGACGAGCGCGAACGAGCCGGTCACGCTGCCCTCGCCCCAGGGCTAGCCTCTACCCTCGGGGCATGGACCCCGACCGCGAGTGGTGGCTGCGCGTCCCGGCCGTGCTCTTCTCGCCCCGGCCCGTCTTCGCGGCTCTGAGGAACGACGAGCGAGAGGATCTCGAGGCGCGAGCGGAACCGGTGCTGGCGATCGTGCTCCTCGCCGGTGTCTTCGCCGCACTCGCGTCGAGCACCGCCCGCACGCTCTACGACGACCCGGTGTACGACGGCCCGCTCGTCGTCGCCCTCTGGGTCGTGTTCGCCGGCATCTTCACCGCCTTCGCCGGCTACTTCATCGTCGGTGGCGCACTCCATCTCGGCGCCCGCGGTTTCGGCAGCGAGGGAACGTTCCGCCGCTCGCGCCACGTGCTCGCGTTCGCGCTGACGCCGCTCGCGCTGGCGGTCGCCGTGCTCTGGCCCGTTGAGCTGGCCGTCTTCGGGGACGACATCTTCCGACGCGGCGGGGCCGACGAAGGCTCCGCCGGCCGAGTCTTCGACGGGATCGAGGCCGCGTTCGCCGTCTGGTCGGCCGTGCTCCTGCTGGTCGGGGTCCGCGCCGTCCACGGTTGGAGCTGGTGGCGCTCGCTGGGCTCGATCGCGCTCGTCGCGCTCTTCCTAGCCGCGTTCTCGTACGCCTTCTAGCGAGGCGATAGCCTCCTCGAAGAGCGCCAGCTCCTCCGCCGGCATCGCGTAGGTGTGCTGCTCCTCGGGGAAGCTTCGGTCACGCACCTCGTCGACGAACGCTCCGACAGCGGTCTTGATCGCGGACGCGAGGTCGGCGTACTGCTTTACGAACCGCGGCGCATGGCCTTCGTAGAGGCCGAGGAGATCGTGCCAGACGAGCACCTGGCCATCGGTGCCGGCACCCGCGCCGATCCCGATCGTCGGCACCGAGAGGGCCTCGGTGATTCGAGCCGCCACCGGCGCGGGCACGGCCTCGAGCACGATCGCGAAGCAACCGGCTTCCTCGAGCAGGAGTGCGTCCTCGAAGAGCCGCACCGCTTTCTCCGCCGTCCTGCCCTGGGCTTTGAAGCCGCCGAGCATCGTCGCCGACTGTGGCGTCAGCCCGAGGTGGCCCATCACCGGGATGCCGCTGCCGACGATCGCCCGAACGCGCCCGAGCGTCGGCCCGGCGCCCTCGAGCTTGACGGCGTCGGCGCCCGCTTCCTTGACGAACCGGATCGCGTTGCGAAGCGCTTCCTCGTCGGAGACCTGGAAGGAACCGAACGGCATATCCGCAACGACGAGCGGCCGCCGCGCGCCGCGGTTGACGGCCCGGGTGAGGACAATCATCTCGTCCATGGTCGCCGGGACGGTGGAGTCGTGGCCGAGAACGGTCATCGCAGCGGAGTCGCCGACGAGGATGACGTCGGCTCCGGCCGCGTCGGCCAGGCGTCCGGAGGGAGCGTCGTAGGCGGTCACCATCGCGATCGGCTGCCGGCGTGCCTTCAGCTCTGCGAGCTCGGGTAGCGCCAGCTTGCCGGGAGCCGGCGTACCGGGAGCGGGGATGCGGGGGCGGGTGGTCATGAGGTCTCCTCCTCGAGGACGACGTTGTCGATCAGACGGGTGGAGCCGACGCGGACGGCGGCGGCGAGGACACGGGGCTCGAAGTCCGCGATCTCGACGTAGTCGATGTCGAGACCGGCCAGTGCGGCGCGGGCCGCGACGAGATCGCGGGTGGCGAGGGCGCGGGGGAGGGCGAGCGCCCGCTCACGCTCGGTCACGGAGAGGCGGGCATTGCGCGACGAGAGCGCGAGGCCGTCGGCATCGCGAACGGTGGGAACCGATCTAACGGTCAAGTCGAGGTTGAGATCACGGACCATACGCTTGATGACGGCCACCTGTTGGGCGTCCTTCTGTCCGAAGTACGCGCGGTGCGGCCGGACGACGTTGAAGAGCTTGAGGCAGATGGTTGCGACGCCGCGAAAGTGGCCGGGTCGGTGAGCTCCTTCCAGGCCGCGAGAGATGTCCTCGACGTCGACCCACGTCTGGAAGCCCGGTGGATAGATATCCGCCGTTATCGGCGCAAAGAGAAGGTCGGCGCCGGCCCCGGCGGCGACGGCGGCGTCCCGCGCCTCGTCGCGCGGATAGGCCGCCAGGTCGGCGCCCTCCCCGAACTGGGCCGGGTTCACGAAGAGGCTGACGACAACGATGTTAGTCTCCGCGCGCGCCGCCGCGATCAGCGCGAGATGACCGGCGTGGAGTGCGCCCATCGTCGGGACGAGCCCGATCGAGCCATCCTCCCCGTCGAGCGCGCCGCGCAACTCGGAGATCGTGTGGACGGTCTTCACAACAGCGCCTTTGTCGCCTCGGCCAGCGCGACGTACATCGGCGCGAGCTCGGGGCGTTCGGTGCGGATCGCCTCGAGGTGAGCGTCGACCGTCTCCCAGTCGCCTCGCGCGATCGGCCCGGTCAGCTCGAACCCGTTCTCGATCGTGCGGCGCATCAGCGGGTCGAGTGCGTCCGGCGGGGCGCCGGCTGCTTCGAGCAGCGAGCCTGCCGCGCGCCGCAGCGTCACGAGGTAGTTGGAGGCGATCGCGGCGCCCGCGTGGTAGGCGACTCGCTTCTCCTCGGCAAGCGCGAACGGCTCGAGGCCGAGCGTCCGGGCGAGCCACATCCCGTGCTCGCGCGCGTCGTCGCTCTCCGCGGTGACCGCCGCGTACGCCCCGTCGAGCTGATCCGGTCCCCGGGCGGCGGTGAACGTCTGCAGCGGGTGCACGCCGAAGCGGCGTTCGTGCGGCGCGAGCGCGACGAGCGGCGTCGCCCCGCTCACATGGGCTACCCATGGGCCGGGCGGCACGCCGGCGGCGACTTCCGCGATCGCACGGTCCGGCACGCACAGCAGAACGAGCTCGGCGTCGCCGGGACCGAGCATGAGCCCCCGCTCGCGCAGGCGCGCGGCGATCGCCGATCCGACGCGTCCTGCGCCGATCACGTGAGCTCTCTCGATCATGAAGTGGCTCCAGTTCCGGGAAGCGGATACCGGGCGTGAGCAGTGTAACTCTCAGCGACCGAGCCGCTGAAGCAGATTCGCCCGCACAGCAGGCCATTCGTCGTCGATGACGCTGAACCAGGCGGAGTCGCGGCGCTGCCCGCCGCGCACGAGCATCGACTTTCGGTGCACGCCCTCGA
>JALYRA010000294.1 GCA_030855545.1 Actinomycetota bacterium
ACGCCGCCTCTGGCGTGAACGATCGGGTCCACGTCAGCAGGCCATCACCGGCTTTCGGCTGCCCGAGCGAGAGAAAGTCCTCGATCGCTGCGTGGAGCTATCCAAGCTGAGCGGCGGCCGCTCCATCCAGTAATCAGAGAGCACTCCTCCATTGTGTCAGCACACCTCGCCCAAACGATTCAATGGATCCGGCTCGAGCGCACGCGCGAAACTCATCGGTCGAGCGCAGAGCCCGTGACCGCCGTCGCTGCCGCGAGGATCGCAGCAGCGCTGCGCTCGACATCGTCGTCGCTCGTCTGCCAGTTCGAGACCGAGATCCGCATCGCGGCCTTGCCCTGCCAGACCGTTCCCGAGAGCCAGCACGTGCCGTCCTCCTGCACGCCCTTCACTGCCGCCTGCGTCACAGCGTCGTCGTCGTCGAAGCGAACGAGCACCTGGTTGAGGACGACGTCGTTCAGGATCTCGACCCCCGGCTCCGCGCCGAGGATCTCCGCGAACCGCGCCGCGTGGTCGCAACAGCGCTCGACCATCTCCGCCATCCCTTCGCGGCCGAGCGCCCGGATCGCCGCGTAGATCGGGAAGCCGCGGGCGCGGCGCGAGAACTCCGGGTTCCAGTCCAGCTGATCGCGCGCCGCCTCGGGATCGATCTGCTCGAGGTAGGAGGCGCGAACCGACATCGCCGCGCGGTGAGATTCGGGATGCGCGCAGAAAGCGATCCCCGAGTCGTACGGGACGTTCAGCCACTTGTGCCCGTCGGTTGCCCACGAGTCTGCGCGCTCGGCGCCGGCAACGAGGTGCCGGAAGCGCGGGCTGGCAGCCGCCCAGAGACCGAAGGCGCCGTCGACGTGGAACCAGGCGCCCGTTCCCGTGAGAGCGTCCGCAATCTCCGCCAGTGGGTCGACGGAGCCGGTGTTCACGTTCCCCGCCTGCGCGCACACGATCGTCGGCGAGGTCGAGTTTCCGAGCGCGCCTGCGAGCAGGTCGGCGCGCATGCGGCCCTGCCCGTCTGCGGCGACGGTCTCGATCTGAGCCGTTCCGATACCGAGGAAGCGCAGCGCCCGGTCGACGGTGACGTGGCGCTCCTCGCCGACGAGCACACGGAGCCGCGGCGACCCCTGGAGGCCGTCGCGGGCGAGGTCCCAGCCCGCAGCGGTCAGGACGTGGTGTCGTGCGGCCGCGAGCGCCGTGACGTGGGCCATCTGGCAGCCCGTGACGAAGCCGGCCGAGACCCCGTCGGGCAAGTGCAGCAGCTCCCGCAGCCAGGTGAGCGCAACCTCCTCCACGACGGCCGAGCTCGGACTGAGCGCGACGAGGCCGGCATTCTGATCCCACGTCGAGGTGAGCCAGTCGGCCGCGAGCGCCGCCGGGAGCGCGCCGCCGATGACGAAGCCGAAGTAGCGGCCGCTCGGCATCGCGACGATGCCCGGCTCTGCCGCCGCGATCAGATCGGCCACGACCTGCGTCGCGTCTGTACCGCTCTCAGGCAACGGGCCGCCGAGCGCCGAGCGGAGCTCTTCGATCGAGGCGCTGGCGAGGATGGGCCGTTCCTCCAGGGTTTCCAGGAACTGCGCTGCGTAGTCGGCGGTGAGTCCGAGGAGATCCTTTACGGGGTCCACAGCGCCCCGAGATAGACCGCGGGGTCACCGGACTGCCAGCGCTGGAGGAAACGCTGAATCGGCGGGTGTAGAACAACGTCGTCGAGCTCGTCGAGCTGGAAGAGCCGGTGGCCCTGAACCGCCTCGTCGGTCGACACAACACCCTCCAGGGAGCCGCCGACCTCGCCCGAGAAGATGATGTGGACGACGTGTTTTGTCGTCAGCGCGCGGCCGGGCGCGATCGAGTCGACGATGGCGATCGGGCCCTCGAGCGGCGGCGCCGGGATCCCCACCTCCTCGGCGAGCTCGCGGCCGATCGCATCCATCAGCGTCTCGCCCGAGTGGACGCCGCCGCCCGGGAGCAGCCAGACGTCGCGTCCGCGCTTGTCGTGCCGGCAGAGCAAGATCCCGTCGCCCCAGCACAACAGGGCCGAGACGCGGATCCGGGGCTCCGCTCCCCTCATGCTGTTCCCGACGAGCCGAAGCCGCCGGATCCCCGTTCGGTCTCCGACAGCTCGTCCACCTCGAGGAGGCGCACAGCAGCCGCCTCGACAAGGACGAGCTGCGCGATCCGCATCCCCGGCTCGATGGTGAGACGCTCGTGGGCGTCCGTATTCAGAAGGATCACCTTCACCTCGCCGCGATAGCCGGCGTCGATCAGCCCGGGCGAGTTGACGATCGTGAGCCCGTGCTTCGCAGCGAGTCCGGAACGCGGCAGGACGAGGCCTGCATAACCGCCCGGGATCGCGAGCGCGACACCCGTCCCGACGACACCTCGCTCCCCCGGCCCGAGCTCGACGTGCTCGCAAGCGGCCAGGTCGAGTCCAGCGTCGCCGTCGTAGGCCCGCGTGGGGAGAATCGCGTCGTCGCGCAGCCGCGCGACCGGCAGCTCGATCACTTCACGTCCGCGCGGGAGCCGTCGCTGTCGGCGATCAGATAGGGCGCGAAGCGACGGGCGTGCCGGCGCTGAAGCCGCGCGCGGATGAACACGCCTTCCTCCGTGTCGCGGCGTTCGTCGATCGGCGCGCCGAGTGCGTAGAGCTCCGCGAGCTTGCCGCCCTCGTCGTAGGGCAGCAGCAACCGGACGTCCTCGAAGCGGTCGGCGAACCGCTCCGCGATGCGCGCGCGCAACTCCTCGAGGCCTTCGCCGGTGACTGCCGAGATCTGCAGCGAGCCCGGAAACGCATTCCCGAGCCGTCTGCGCCCGAGTGGGTCGACGCGGTCGATCTTGTTCAGCACGAGCTCGAGCGGAACCTCGTCGGCGCCGATCTCGCCGAGCACCGTGTCGACGGACGCGATCATTTCCTCGAGCCGGTCGTCGGTCTCGGCGGCGTCGACGACGTGCAGCACGAGATCCGCGACGAGCGTCTCCTCCAGCGTCGAGGCGAAGCCCTCGACGAGCTGCGTCGGCAACCTGCGGATGAAGCCGACGGTGTCCGTGACGAGATAGCGCTTGCCATCGTGCTCGAAGCCGCGCGTCGTCGGATCGAGCGTCTCGAAGAGCCGGTTCTCGACGCTCACCTCCGAGCCGGTGAGCGCGTTCAGGAGCGTCGACTTGCCGACGTTCGTATAGCCGGCGAGGGCCACCGTGGGCGTGCCGCTCGCGGCGCGCTGCTTTCGCCTCGTCGCGCGGTGCTTGCCGACCTCCTTGAGGCGGCTGCGGAGCAGCGAGATCTTGCGACGCGCGATCCGGCGGTCTGTCTCGAGCTGCGACTCACCGGGGCCGCGGGTGCCGACGCCGGCGCCGAGCGCGCCCGTACCGCCGCCGAGGCGCTCGAGGTGCTGCCACATCCCGCGCATGCGCGGCAGGTTGTACTCGAGCTGCGCGAGCTCGACCTGGAGCTTGCCCTCGGCGCTCGTCGCATGCTGGGCGAAAATGTCGAGGATCAGCTGCGTACGGTCGACGACACGCGCGGTCAGAGCATTCTCGAGCGACTTCTGCTGCGTCGGCTCGAGCTCTCCGTCGACGATCAGCACCTCGGCCTTCGCGTGCTCGTACGCGTGCTTCAGCTCCTCGAGCTTGCCCTTCCCGACATACGTGCGCGGATCGGGGCTCGCACGCTGCTGCACGACCTCGGCGATCGGCTCGACCCCGGCGGTGCGAGCGAGCTCGCGTAGCTCGCCGAGTTCCTCTTCGGCATGGGCGGACTTCGGCAGCACGGCGAGGACGAGCCCGCGCTCGGGCTCGAAACCCGAGCTGGAGTCGTGGCGCGTCGTCACTCCGTGGATTGTGCCACGCTTCCGCCCGATGTCCGCCCTCGCCGACCGGATCGCCGCCCGCACCCTCGAACTCGTGAACATCCCGTCCGAGAGCCGCGACGAGGCAGCCATTGCCGCGCACGTCCGCTCGCTCGTTCCGGACTCGTTCGCCACCGAATACGAGTCTGACGATGCATTCATCTGGGTGCGCCCACGTCGCGAGGACAAGCCGCTCGTCGTCCTCGCAGGCCATTACGACACCGTCCCTGCCCAGGACAACGTCCCCGGCCGGATCGAAGGCGGCGCCGTGCACGGGCTCGGCGCGAGCGATATGAAGGGCGGGCTCGCCGTGATGCTCGAGCTGGCGCGCGAGCTCGACGCCCGGAACGTCGAACCGGAGGTCGACCTCGCGCTGCTCGCCTTCGGCAAGGAGGAGCTGCCGGCGGAGTTCAGCCCGCTGCCGGCGCTGTTCGACAAATCGAGCGTCGTGCACGACGCCGAGCTCGCGATCCTGCTCGAGCCGACCGACTGCACGATTCAGGCCGGGTGTCTCGGGAACCTGAATGCGCGGCTCACCTTCCACGGCGTCAGCGGCCACTCTGCGCGCCCGTGGACGGCGGAGAACGCGATCGAGCGGGCGCTCGAAGGCCTCGCGGCGTACGCGTCGATCGAGCCGCGCCCGGTCGAGATCGGCGGCCTCACGTTCACCGAGGTCGCGAGCATCACGCGGATCGAGGGCGGCATCGCGACGAACGTGATCCCCGATCGCGTCGAGGCGAACGTCAACTTCCGTTACGCGCCAGACCGTTCGCCGTCGAGCGCCGACGCGTACCTGCGCAGCCTGCTGCCCGAGGGGGCGAGCTACGAGCACGCCGGCGATTCGCCGCCTGCGCGCGTCGTCACCGACTCGCCGCTCGTGCAGCGCCTACGAGCGACCGGGGACCTGGCGCTCGAGCCCAAGCAGGCGTGGACGAATGTCGCCGACTTCACGACGCGCGGCATCGACGCTGTCAACTTCGGGCCCGGCGCGACGCGCTACGCGCATCGGCGCGACGAGCAAGTCGAGATCGCGGCGCTCGAGCAGGCGTTCACGTCGCTCTGGCGCTTTCTCACGGGTAGCGTCTGACCCGTGCCGGTCTCCCCCATCCTCGAGCGCCAGACGACCTACCCCTTCGTGCGGCTGAACGAGGCGGCACGTCGCGTCGCGGCGCGCGGGACGACGGTGATCGATTTTGGGATGGGCGACCCGCGCGAGCCGACCGACCCGCTGATCAAGCAGGCGCTGATCGACGGGCTCCGCGACCGGATGGGCTACCCGGCGGCCGTCGGCCTTCCCGAGCTGCGCGAGGCGATCGCGGCCTGGGCACAACGCCGCTTCGAGACGGCGCTCGATCCGGACACCGAGATCATCCCGACGCTCGGCAGCAAGGAGGCGATCTTCACGTTCGCGCTGGCCGTCGTCGATGCCGACGGGGCGCGCGACACCGTCGCGTACACCGACCCCGGCTACCCGGTTTACGAACGTGGGGCGCTCTTCGCGCACGCGCGGCCGCTCGCGGTGCCTCTACGCGAGGACCACGGCTTCTTGCCCGACCTCGATGCGATCGACGACGAGACGTGGGCGCGCCTTGCCGTCTTCTGGGTCAACTATCCGAACAACCCGACCTGCGCGACCGCGCCGCTCGCTTTCTACGAGCGTCTCGCCGGGCTTGCGCGGGAGCACGGATTCGTCGTGGCCTCCGACGAGGCGTACACCGAGCTCTGGTTCGAGGCGCCGCCCGCGTCGGCGCTCCAGCTGGCCGACCGGACGAACGTCGTCGTCTTCAACACGCTCTCCAAGCGCAGCTCGATGACCGGGTACCGGAGCGGTTTCGCTGCCGGCGACCCGGCGTTGATTGCGGCGCTGAAGGCGTTTCGCCCGACCGTCGGCACGGCGCCGCAGGAGTTCGTCCAGCGCGCGTCCGTGGTCGCCTGGGGCGACGAGGAGCACGTCGAGGCGACGCGAGAGCGCTACGGCCGCAAGCGCGCGGTCTTTCTCGACCTGTTCGAGCGGAAGGGCATCCGCGTCGCCGGCAGCGAGGCGACGATGTATCTGTGGGTGGCGGTACCCGAGGGCGAGTCGTCAGAGGCGTTCTCAGAGCGGCTGCTCGAGCACGGCGTCCTCGTCGCGCCCGGCGCCTACCTCGGCAGTGCGGGCGAAGGGTACTTCCGGGTCGCGCTCGTGCCCTCCGAGGAGGAGTGCGCCCGCGCCGTCGAGATCCTGGAGCGCGTTCTTTGACACCCGAGCTCGCTGAGGAGATCGTGGCCGCGCTCGATCGGGGCGAGCGGCGCGTGGCGCAGAAGCAGGGCGACGAGTGGGTCGTCGATGTCGAGGCGAAGGAGGCGATTCTCGAGTACTTCCGCCTGCGCAAGGTCGAGCCGATCACGATCGGGCCGTTCTCCTTTCAGGACAAGATCCCGCTGAAGACTCCGCCCGCGGGCGTCCGGATCGTGCCGCCCGGTGTTGCCCGCTACGGCTCCTTCCTCTCCGAGGGGGTCGTGCTGATGCCGGGCTATGTGAACATTGGCGCCTGGGTCGGCCCGCGCACGATGGTCGACACCTGGGCGACCGTGGGGTCGTGCGCGCAGATCGGCGCCGACGTCCATCTCGCCGGCGGGGTCGGCATCGGCGGCGTGCTGGAGCCCGCGAACGCGACGCCGGTGATCGTCGAGGACGGAGCGTTCGTCGGCTCGCGCTGCATCGTCACCGAGGGCGTCCGAATCGGCGCCGGTGCGATCCTGGCCGCGAACGTCTCGCTGACCGCGAGCGTGCCGATCATCGACGTGACCGGCGCCGAGCCGGTCGAGCACCGTGGCGCAGTCCCGCCGCGTGCTGTGGTCGTTCCGGGCACACGCCCAAAAGCGTTCCCCGCGGGCACGTATCAGCTCGACTGCGCCCTGATCATCGGCTGGCGCAGGGAGTCGCACGATGAGCGGTTGAGCCTGAACGAGACGCTGCGCGAGTTCGAGCTCGCCGTCTAGACCCGCAGCTCGCCCTCGCAGATCTCCTCGGCCGGGCCGACGAGCGTGATTCGGTTCTCCTCGTCGAGCTCGACGTGAAGCGCGCCGCCGGGCATGCGGACCGTGACCGGGCTCTCGCACCAGCCGTTCGTCA
>JALYRA010000299.1 GCA_030855545.1 Actinomycetota bacterium
CCTCCAGTGGCTGGAGCTCGTGACCGCGTTGCGGCGTCGTACCCATGCCGGAGATGAGCTCAAGTGCACGGTGACGATCGAGGAACCGGTGCCAGAAGACGTTGCGGCCGGTGCGCAGGCACGCGTAGCAGGAGCTCTCGCACCCGCCCGGGCAGTCCTCGAGCAGCTCGTGCAGGGTCGCGGCGATCTCGTCCCAACGTTCGATGATCTGCGCCAGCAGGCCGGATCCGCCCGGCATGGGGTCGTAGACGTAGAGGTCGTGACGCCCGTCGGCCTTCGGCACCGGAAGCGTCTGAAGGTCGTCGGGCTCCATCTCGAGGACCTGCGAGGCACCGAGTCGGAGCGCCTCGCCGAGGTTCGCCGCGTCGGCCTGGTCGTCGAGGTCGTGAACGTGCAGCGAGTCGGCGACCACGTTCGCCGTGAGAGCCAGCCATGCCGGCCGTCGGCCGCAGTTCTTGACGTGCCAGTCGATGAAGTCCTGATGCTCCTTAGGTGACGCGTAGGGCGAGCGCGTCGCACCGCAGACGATGCACACCGGGTAGCCGGGCTCGCCGGCGCGAACACGGTCGGCCGGACCGGCGTTGATGAGCCGCAGGCCCTGACCGAGCAGGTGATGCGCCGTTCGCTCGCCGAAGGTCCACGCCGTTCCACCGCGGCGGTGCCGCCGCGCCATGCCGAGGATGGTGACCGGAACCTGGAAGCGGTCGGTCTCCTCATCGCGGATCGGGCTGACATGCGCGAGATCGACGTCGGCGATTGGGAGGGCCGGCAGCTCGACCGGAGTTGTGTCTCCGTAGCCTGACGACGGAGTGCCGGCGGTCGTGACGAAGCCGGAGGCGAGGTCAGCGAGGTAGGCCTCCGTGCGCTGCTCCTGACCGGCGACGGGGAAGTGGTAGCGGGCCGTGCGATACCTGCCGCGGTTGGCGTAGAGCATGTTGCCGGGCACGAATTCGCGCACGGCGATCGCCTGCGGTCGCGAGAGCTCGAAAGCGACCGCGCCGCCACGCCAGCCAGGGAAGGCGCTGATCCCGCCGTCGTAGAGTCCGTATCCTGGTAGGAAACCCTCGCCCGCCAGCACACTCAGCGTGTACGTTCTCACCTGGCGATCCTTCAGCGCTCGGGTGTACTGCTCGCAGCGGTCGCGCTGGCGCTCCTCGTCCCGGGAGAGCGGTCGCTCGGTTGCGGTCTCCGCCAACTGTCGCTGAGTCGCCACGACCCACATAAGTCGCTGGTGCAGATGGTCGACGATCCCTTGGAGATCAGCGGGCATCGCCTTGACCAGTCCTTCGAGTTGCTCGGAAGCAGCCTCGGCCGCAGCCTCGGCGGGCCAGCCGGCGCTGAAAACGCGCTTGACGGCATCGACGAGCAATCCGTGATGCGCGTCGATCAGCCGAGCGAGCGCGCTGACGTCCGCCGGCGCGGTGCGGTAACGGTCGTCCTCGCCCTCGAATAGGTACTGGCGCACGTACTGCGGCACGGCTTCGTCGACGGCCGCGCGCGTGGTGTCGTCGTCCTTGGCGAGCCGCAGCAGCTCCGAGAGAACGGCAGCGTGCACGTGCTTACGGACGAGAACGTCGTTCTTGAGGTTGAAGCGCGGCGGGCGCAGCGGCGCGCCCAGCAGCTTTTCGGGCTGCTCGAAGAAGTAGGCGTCATGTACCGCTCGTCGGCAGTAGACGAAGACGACCGCCATGCGGCGTCGCCGTCCGGCGCGGCCGACTCGCTGCCAATAGTTCGTGGGGGTCGGTGGCACGTTGCGGCAGAGCACGAGGTCGAGCGCGCCGATGTCGACGCCGAGCTCGAGCGTTGGGCTTGCGACAAGCGTGTTGACCGTCCCCCCGCGGCGCTTGAACTCCTTCTCGACGCGGTCGCGCGTCTCGGCTGGCACCTGGGCCGTGTGCTCTTCGGCGGTTACCATGGCGAAGGGGCGGCTAAGGAGCGACACGTTGTAGTCGTCGCTTGGCGGCGCGGCCGACTCGACGGTTCCGGCGCAGTGCGTCTTCGAGCAGGCTCCGTTCGGCGTCGGCCGGGCGTGAACGCGTCGGCAGACGGAGCAGACGTGCCGCTCGCTCTGGCGGACCATCCCGATGCGGCTTGTGTCGACCTGGTGGGTGCCGCCACTGCCGCCGAGCGGCTTGCCATTTCCGCCGACGAGCTTGACCGGCGCCACGAGGTCCAGCGCGCGGAGCAGCTCCCAGACCAGCTCTGCGGCGGCTCGCGGATCGTCCA
>JALYRA010000102.1 GCA_030855545.1 Actinomycetota bacterium
CTGCAGCATCTTCAAGGTCTTCGGTCCCTGGAAGGCGAGGAGCGCGATGAGCAGGACGACGCCGCCGATCGCAATCTTCTTCTGCTTCGCCTCCTTGGCCTTCAACGGGTCGACCCTCTTCGCAGCCATCAGCCTGTCGCTCCAGGAGCGGCCTCTGCGGTGGGCGGCGGCACCTCGGTGCCCTCAGCCGGGGGCGTCGCGTTCGGATCGACCGGCGCGGGAACGACTGTCCCCGACGTGTCGGTGCCGTACACGTACGCCTTCAGCCTCAAGTTGGCGGCCAGGCGGGGGAAGCCCTCTTCCCCCTCCGTGAAGTCGACGCTGTCGACCCCGAACAGCCGCCCGGCGGCGTGCAGCTCGCCGCGGCGGACCGTGACGAGGGTGCGAAGCCGGAAGAGAAAGTCGGAGAGCGCGTAGAACGAGCCGTCGAGGGTGACGTCGATCGGCACCATCTGGTACTGCCCGACGGGCACCGCGGACTGCGGCGTGATCGACTTGAAGCGGATGCCCGTCTCGTCGGCGATCCGGGAAAGCTCGAGCAGGATGCCTGGCATGTCGGGCGCACTCGGCATCGCCGAGGCGAGCCTGAAGATGTCGGCCACCGCGATCGGCTGGGTGTCGTCAAGCTCCTCGCCGGCGGCACGCGCCGCCATCAGCTCGACATTCGTGGCCGCGATCTCGTCGTCGAGACGCACGGCCTCGCCCTTCTTGGGGCTGACGACGAGGAAGTAGCCGGCGGCCATGTAGAGAACGATGCAGACGCCGGCAATGACGCCGAGCGAGCGGGTGCCCAGCTTGCGCTTCACGATCCGGTCACCTCCGCGGTGTCGCCCGGAGCCCGGACGTCGGCCAGGATCGTGAACTGGACGAGCTCGCGCTCGAGCACGAGTGCGCTCTGGCTGGACTGGAGCCGCACGTTCGCGAGATCGGGGATGACTGCCAGCCGCGAGAGGAACCGCGCGACACCGTTCTGGGAGTAGGTCGAACCGATGAGCGTGAAACCGGAGACGGGCGACGCGGTCCCCGAAGCAGCCGCCGCGGCGGAAGCGGGCGCGGCCGCAGCGAGATTCGTCAGCCAGACGTCCTCCGGCAGGACGAGCGAGACCTGTCGGAGGACGCGATCCCAGGCGACGCGGTCGGCAAGCGCGGCGGAGAGTGCGCCGATGCGCGCGCCCTTTTCGGCGGCGAGCTCCGTGTCGTCGGTCGCCTCCTGTGGCGCCACGACCGGGATCACGGCGATCTGCGCGCGCAGGCCGTCGAGCTCGGCCTGCTTCTCGTCGACTGCGCCGCCGGCGCTGATCATCATCGAGACGAGCCCGGCGGTGACCAGGGCGGCGCCGAACACAGAGCCGAACACGACGCCGCGCGTCGCTTCGAAGCTCTTCTTGACATCGTCGCGGGGGAGGAGGTTTACGGCACGCATGGGTAGTTAGTCGTCGATCCCGAGTCCGATGGCGACGGCGAGGGAGCCGACCTGCTCGGGCTCCCGCACCTTCTTCGAGACCTTGAGCCGGGCGAGCGGATCAGCGATCCGGACGGGCACGCCGATCAGCCGCTCGAGCTCGACGCCGAGTCCAGGCAGGTGGGCGGTTCCGCCGGTGAGGGCGATCTCGCCGATGCCCAGCGAGCCGGGCTGATTCTGGTAGAACTGGAGCGAGGAGACGAGCTCTCGCGCAAAGGTCTGCAGCTGCCGTCGCGCGGCCTCGCGCGCGGCCTGCATCTGATCCTCGCTGAACCCGTCGGGAACCCGCTCGGCCCCCGCGAACGAGAGCGCGCGCTTGACCGGCTCGACCTCGCTCGGCGACATGTCGAGCGCGCGGGCGATCGCGACGTTCAGCGCCCAGCCGCCCCACTCGAGCACGCGGGTGAACTCGCAGACGCGACCGTCGGAGACCGCGAAAGTGGAGCGCTCGTGACCGACGGCGACGGCGACGAGAGCGCCGCGCTCGGAGCCGGGGACGGGATCGTGCGGCGCGGCGATCGCGCGCAGGAGCGCGAATGCCTCGAGGTCGATGCCGACGATCTGGAGGCCGGCCTTGCGGCAGGCGTAGACGTAGCGGTCGACGAGCTCGCGATAGGCGACGACGAGGAGGACGCGACGGAGCGGCTGGCCGTCCTCGGTCACGCCCTCGGAGAGAACCTGGAAGTCGAGGACGGCGTCCTCGAGAGGGATCGGCAGCACCTCCTGGGCGCGGAAGCGGATTGCGTTCGCGAGCTGCTTCGCGTCCTGGATGCCGACGACCTCGAACGTGCGGACGCCGATTCGGTTGTTCGCGATCCCGAGCCTGACGCCTCGCTTGGGCAGCTTGTGCCGGGCGAAGAACTCCTTCAGGGCGAGGGCGAGCGCCTCGGGGTCGCGCAGCTCGCCGCCGACCACGATTCCGTGCTCGAGCGGCTCGCGGACGGCCTGGACGAGCTCCGGCGAGTCGCCGTTCACGATCCTGGCCGCAGCGATCTGTGAGCCGCCGATCTTGAGGCCGACGACCTGCTTCGCGTTCGAGCCGAACGAGGGGAGCGAGACGGACGGGCGGGGCGCCTTCGCCCGCAACGGCTTCTGCTCCTTCGGCGCCTTGCCGGACTTCGCCTTGGGCTCGGACACGGGCTCGCCCGCGTCCCACTCCTTCGGGGATCGCTTGAACGAGAGCTCGCGCTTGTAGAAGGGCGCCTTCTCGCCGGGCTCAGTCGCAGTCTTCTGCTTGGCCGCGCGCTTCGACTTCGGCACCGCAATCCTCTCGGCCTTCGGGCTCTTCTCACGCTTTCCGAACGAGAGCTCCTTCTTGTAGAACGGCACCTTCACATCGGCCGCGGTGACGGGCTCCGCCACGGCGGCGACCGCGACGGCAGCCGGCTCGGGGAGCGGCGCCTCGACCGGGAGGTCGGGCAGAACCATGGGCGGAGCCTCCGGCAGGGCCTCGGCGGGGAGGTCGAGTCCAAGCTCGAGATCGAGCGGAAGGTCAAGGTCGTGAGCAGGCTCAGGCTGGGGCAGGATCGGCGGCACGAGCGACACCGGCGGGAGAGTCTCGGCCGGCGGCTCCGAGACGACCTCGAGCGGCTGTGTCAGCCAGTCGTGCTCGATCGGGGCGGCAGGCTGCACGGTCGGCTCCGGCTCGGGCTCGACGGCTACCGGTTCGACTGCGAGCTCGGCGAGCGCAGCCTCGAGCGCCGAATCCAGCACCGGGTCGAGAACCGGAGGCTCGGCCGGCAGCTCGGCGACGGCCTCGACATCAGCGCGCTTCTTGCTCCGGAGCGAGATCTCCTTCTTCCAGACCGACCCGCTGCTCTTGGCCGTGCTCCCGGAGGGCGCGTCCTCGCCTGGCTTGCGCCGGAACGAGATCTCCTTCTTCCAGATCGAGCTGGGCTTCTCGTCGTGCGGCATCTCAGGCCCCCGCGATCCTCAGGCCGCCGTGCACGAGCTCGGGCTCGTCCGTAGCCTCGTCGGGGTCCTCGAAGCCGGCACGCTCGAGCAGTCCATCGAGCTGCTCGGCTCGGCTCGAGACCGCGCGGGCGGCGTCCTTCGTAATGACGCGGCGCAGCACGAGGTTCGCGAGCGACTGCTCCATCGTCATCATCCCGCGGCCGGTCGAGGTCTGCATGATCGAGTAGAGCTGTTCGACCTTGCCCTGGCGGATCAGGTTCCGGGTTGCATCGTCGGGCAGCAGGATCTCGAGCGCTGCGACTCGACCCTGGCCGTCGGCGGTCGGGATCAGCGCTTGCGTGACGATCCCCTGCAGCGAGCCGGCGAGCATGATCCTGACCTGCTCCTGCTGCTCCGCTGGAAAGACGTCGATGATCCGGTCGACCGTGCCGGGAGCGCTCTGGGTATGCAGCGTCCCGAGTACGAGGTGGCCGGTTTCGGCGGCGGTCAGCGCGGTGCCGATCGTCTCGAGGTCGCGCATCTCGCCGACGAGGATCACGTCCGGGTCCTGGCGGAGCGCGGCACGAAGAGCCTCGCCGAAGCTGATCGCATCGACGCCGATCTCGCGCTGATTGACGATGCAGCGCTTATGCCGGTGCACGAACTCGATCGGATCCTCGATCGTGAGGATGTGATCGGTGCGGTTGCGGTTGACCTCGTCGATCATCGCCGCGAGCGTCGTCGACTTACCGGAGCCCGTCGGGCCCGTGACGAGGACGAGGCCGCGCGGCTGCATCGCCAGCTCGGCGAGCGAGGTCGGAAGGCTGAGCTCCTCGAGGGTCTTGAGCTCCTCGGGGATGACGCGGAAAGCGGCGCCGAGCGCCTCGCGCTGGAAGTAGACGTTGACGCGGAAGCGCGCGAGACCCGGAATCGCATGCGACGTGTCGATCTGACGCTTGATCTCGAGCTGCTTCTGCTGCTCGGTCGAGAGCACGCGATAGAGCAGCTGCTGCGTGTCGTCCGGCGTCAGCGCGGGCATGCCCTCGAGCCGCTCGAGCTCACCGCGGACGCGGATCGCAGGCGGCGTCCCCACCGTCAGGTGGAGATCGGACGCGCCGGCGGCGACCATCGACGCGAGGAGGTCGTCGATCGAGTGCAAGGCCGGTGACCCAGGGAGAATCGTGCCGCTCACGATCTGGGCTATCGGCAACCACACGGGGTAACTTGAGTGAGGGATGCCGGGCCTCGCGCGCGTGCGCGTGTTCCTTCTTCCGGGCGGCACCCGACTCACCCACCGTGGGGGATGCCGTGGGTGATTGTTCACCCGTTCGAGGGGTTAGTCGCGGGGGGCTCCCCGCCGATGTCGGGTCTGCCACAGCAAGAACCGTCCCCTCGGAAGGAGACACCAAATGCTTACAGCGCTTCGAAAGCGCCTGGACGCCCGGAACGAGCAGGGCTTCACCCTGATCGAGCTCCTGGTCGTCATCATCATCATCGGCATCCTGCTCGCGATTGCAGTGCCGTCGTACCTCGGCTTCCGTGACCGCGCGACGCGGGCATCGAACCAGGCCAACCT
>JALYRA010000338.1 GCA_030855545.1 Actinomycetota bacterium
GACGAGGGGCAGCGCGATCAGGCGCGAGTTGCCGAGGATCGCGACGCCCGTCACCGCGCCCGTGCCGAGGGCGAGCAGAACGGACGGGCGGCCGGCGAGCTTGAGCGTGAGCAGGACAATCGAGGCGGCGAGGAACGTGTCGAGGATCTCGCGGTTCACGTGCACGTCGTGCCAGACGAGGTACGGGCGCAACGTCGCGGCCACAGCCCCCAGGAGACCTGCAATGGGTGAGATCGCCCGCTGCCCGATCGCATAGACGAGCACCGCGGTCGCGAGCGCGACGGCGATCTGAATCAGGCCGACGGCGAGCCACGCACGTCCGAAGACCTCGTAGATCGGGATCAGGAAGAAGCTGTAGAGCGGCTGCGTCCAGGCGGAGGGCTCGCCCGGGATGAAGCCGTACGTGCCGCTCTCGACGAACGTTCGCGCGAAGTCGTCACTCTTCTCCGTGTACTCGTCGAGCAGCGTGCCCCGCTCGAGCAGCAGAACTGCGAGCCGTGGCAGGACGGCTGCCGCCGCAACGATCAGCAGGTGCGAGCGCCGGAAGCTCACCGAGCGGTGGCGAGCGCGGCGGCCGGCACGGTCGCGTCGACGTACTCGCGCTGCCAGAGCTCGAGCATGACGAGGCTCCAGAGTCGGGCGCCATGGTCCGCGCGCCCCGCGGTGTGATCGCCGAGGAGCTCCTCGACCGCCTCGCGCCGGAAGAGTCCACGTGACGACGCCCGGTCGCCGAGGAGCACGTCGCCGGCGAGGTCGCGGAGGTCGGTGCGGAACCAACGTGCGACGGGAACGCCGAAGCCGCGCTTGCCGAGGCTGAGCACTTCCGCGGGCAGGTCGGCCGCGAACGCGCGCCGGAGCGCGACCTTGCCGCGGGCGCCGCGCACCTTCAGCGCGTCGGGTAGCCCGAGGCCGAGCTCGAGCACCTCATGGTCGAGGAAGGGAGCGCGCAGCTCGAGCGAGCATGCCATCGAGGCGATATCCGCCTTGTAGAGGAGATCACCGGGAAGGTAGGTGCCGACGTCGAGGAGCTGCAGGCCGGTAATGCCAGGGCTCCGAGGTGGCCCGAGCAACTCGCCCGCGGTCGGCGGGCGGCCGATCGCGGCGAGGGCGTCGCCGGTCCAGAGCGCCTGGCGCAGCGGGGCCGAGAAGATCTCCATCAGCCGCCCGTACCTGTCGGCCTCGTCGGCCGCGGCCGCTTCGAGGAAGCGGGCCGCGCGCACGACGGGCGAACGCGGCTCACGCCTCCCCGCCGGGAGTGCCCGCAGCGAGCGGGCTCCCGTGCGGAGGATGCGGGAGGGAATCGCGCGGTCGAGTCGCGCGGCCAGAGCGTGAGCGCGGTAGCGCTCGTAGCCTGCGAACGCCTCGTCGCCGCCGTCGCCGACGAGCGCCACCGTGACGGCGCGCCGCGCGACCTCCGAGATGAGATAGGTCGGGAGCGCAGAGGAATCGCCGAACGGCTCGTCGTAGGCGGCGGCGAGCCGGGGCAGAAGCTCGGCCGCGTCGGGCTCGAGCAGCACTTCCTCGTGCACTGTCCCGTACCGCTCCGCGACGAGCCGGGCTGAGCCACGCTCGTCGTAGGCCGCGTCCGTGAAGCCGACGGTGAACGTGCGCACTGGTTCCGGCTGGAGCTGCGCCATCAGTGCGACGACGATGCTCGAGTCGATCCCTCCCGAGAGCAGCGCTCCGAGCGGCACGTCTGCCACGAGACGCTTGCGGACAGCTTCGGTCACCGTCTCCCGGACGCGGTCGAGCCACTCGGCCTCCGACGCGCTCGGCTGCGCCGGCTCGGGCTGCCAGTACCGCTCGACCCGTTCGCCGGCGCCGTCGGCGACGAGGAGATGTCCCGGGGGGAGCTTGTGGACGCCGCGCAGCGCCGTGCCCGGGCCGGGAACGTACTGGAGCGCGAGGTAGGCGTCGAGCGCTGCCAGGTCGAGCTCCCGCGAGACGCCGGGTAGCCGCAGCAGCGCCTTCAGCTCGGAGGCGAAGGCAAAGGTGCCGTCGGCGAGCCGCGTCCAGAGGAGCGGCTTCTTGCCGACGCGGTCGCGGGCGAGCAAGAGTCGCTGCTTCGGGCCGTCCCAGAGCGCAAGCGCGAACATGCCGTGCAGCCGCTCGACGAAGTGCTCGCCGTACTCCTCGTACAGGTGCGGGATGATCGGGGTGTCGCCCGTGCCTCGCACTTCGTGTCCCTTGCCGGCGAGCTCCTCGCGAAGCGCCGGGAAGTTGTAGAGCTCGCCGTTGAAGACGGCCACGATCTCACCCGCCTCGTCCGCGACGGGTTGCTCGCCGGTCGCGAGGTCGATCACCCGGAGGCGGCGATGGCCGAGGACGCAGGACCCGAGCGGGGTCGAGGCGCCGTCGTCGGGGCCGCGGTGCCTGATCGCGTCGAGCATCGCGTCGACCGCGGCACGATCCGGCGTCCCGGCGCCGGACGGCGCGACGAGTCCGCAAATCCCGCACATGGAGAGACAGGCTACGCGTTGCCGGCGGTTGTCACGGAGCTCGTGGGATGTAGAGGATCCATCCGCCACGCTCGATCCTCTCGTACCCCTGTCGCTCGAGTGCGGCTCGCGACTCCCGTTCGCCTGGCTCTCTGGCTGCGAAGACCCGTGCCGGCTTCCGTGCGCCCGCTACCTCGCGCTCGTACGGCGGGTACCGCACCTGGCTCGTGGACGCGACGACGAGCGCCTCGTCGCTCTCGAACGTCAGCCGGTAGGCGAGCCAGTACGAGGCACGCGCGTGGCGGACACCCCGTTCGCCGAGAGCGTCGAGCGCAGGCCCGGCATCCGTGGGCACCGCGACGTCACTGGTCCCTCCCGAGATGAGAGCTCCGTCGCCCAGCGCTCGCAGTCCGGTGACCGAGAGCACCAGCGTCGCCGCACACACCGCGGCGGCGAGCACGGTGTGCCGGCTCAGGGCGAGCCCTGCGAGGAGCGCGATGATCGGCGCCAGCAGGAAGAGGTACCGAGGCTCGAGGTTGTAGGCCGCGACCGGGGCGAAGGCGAAGACGAACGGATAGACCGCGGCGACGACGACGAGAAGCTCCCACGGCCGGCCTCGCCGCCGCACGAGCGCCCAGACGACTGCGAGCACCGCGACGAGCTCGACCGCCCGACCCGCAATCTCCCCCACCGGCCACGCGAGCGAGTAGGGGATCCTCAATCCGAGTGCCATCGGGAGGTCGGCGGCGAAGAAGGTGGCCAGATGATCGAGGTAGGTGTCGTCGCCGGGCTCCGGACCCTGGCGCAACGGCGCGAAGTCGTTGACGATGGCTTCTCGGATCCAGAGCGCCGCAGCGAGCGCCGCTCCGACGAGAGCGATCCACGCCTGCCGCAGGACGCGCGGATTGCGCCAGACGAGCCAGAGGACGGCCGGCAGCGCGATGAACGCGAACATCGCGTTCGTCCACCAGCCCAACCCGAGCACGAGACCCAACAAGCCGAGATCACGGCGGGTGACTCGCTCGCGGAGGCTGAGCACGAGCAGCACGACGACGAGGCTCAGCACCAGAACGGCGCCGTAGAAGCCGCGCTCCTTCGTCGACCACCAGACGACGTAGGCAGGCCCGCTCCCGAACAGCACCGCTGCGATCACAGCTCCGCGGTCGCCGATCGTCCGCCGGCCGATGAGCCAGACGAGCAGGCCGGCGACGGCGAAAAGGAGGATCGGGACGAGCTTCAGCGCCACGATCCCGCTGCCCGCAAGCGCGAACGAGAGCGCCACGAGCAACGGCTCGAGCGTGCCTCCGTAGCTCTGACCCCAGTAGAACGCTGTCAACTCGCCGTCGAGCGCATGCCGTGCCATCAGTCCCACCACCGCCTCGTCCGAGTCGAGCGCCCCGAGGGAGTTCGACCGGAGGACGCCGACCCGGAGACCAGCGGCCACGGCTGTCCCGAGCGCCAGCAGCCCGGCGGTCCGCGCGCTCATCCGGATCGAGCGCTCAACTGAAGCGCGACGCCGCCGGCGGCAATGAAAGGGAGGAAGTTGAGCGCATGGAGGACGAGGGCGTACGTGAGTGCCTCCGATCCCTCGACACCGTACGCCGACAGCGCGACGACGGTGGCGGCCTCGAAGACGCCGATGCCGGCGGGGCCCGAGGGAATCACGCCCGAGAGCGCGGTCGCGATCGCGACCAGGAAGCCGGCGCCGAGCGGCAGGCCGAGATCGAAGGCGGGCATCGCGAGCCAGAACGAGCAGCCGACCAGCAGCCACGAGAGGACGGTGAGTATCGACGCGATCGCCGCGGACCGAGGCGAACGAGCGGTCGTGAAGGCAGACGTGAGGTTCGAGGCGGCGAGATCGACGCGAGCCGGTGAGAGCGGTGAGAACCGTCGCAGCGGCCAGAGCAGAAGGCGGGCGGGCCGGTCGCCGAAGCGGTGCAGCGCGAGCGCGAGGACGGCGAGCGCGACGACGAGGAGGGCGAGCAGCGCGAGGGCTTCCGGAAGCCACGAGATGTCCGGCAGCCAGGGAACGAGCAGGAGCAGGAACAGCGCGACGACGAGAAGGTCGTAGACCCGCTCGACGAGCACCGTTCCCGCGGCCGTCGCACGCGAGACCGGCGCCAGCCGCGCGAGCGCCAACACGCGTGCCGCCTCACCCGCCCGGGCGGGGAGGACGTTGTTGAAGAAGTAGCCGATCAGGAGCGCGATCGAAACGGCGCGCAAGCTCGGTCGTCCTGGGGTGGGAAAGAGGTACTGCCAGCGAAGGCCGCGAAGCGCGATCGCCACCGCGAGCACTCCGAGCGACGCGGCCAACCAGGCTTTCTCGGCCTGCGCGATCGCCACCCGCATCTCCGCCAGGTCGACGCCGCGAACCGCGTAGGCGCCGAAACCGATCGTCACCGCGAGCCAGACGACGGCCCAGAGACGTCGCCTCATCTGCCCAGGAGCCGGATCCGGATCAGCACGAAGACCGCCTTGAATCCGTCCCGCCAGGTGATCTTCTTGCCCTCCGCATACGTGCGGCCGTAGTACGAGATCGGCAGCTCGTAGATGCGCAGCTTCTGACGGCAGAGCTTGGCCGTCATCTCCGGCTCGATCGCGAAGTCGTCCTCGCGCAGCTCGAGCGCTTGCAGCACCTCGGTCCGGAACGCCTTGTAGCCGGTCTCCATGTCGGAGAGCGTCGTGTTGTAGAGCACGCCTGTCAGCAGAGACAGGAAACGGTTGCCGACGAGGTGCCAGAAGAGATAGGCCCGCTGCGGCTTGCCGCCGGAGAGTCGGGAGCCGTAGACGACGTCCGCCACCCCGCGCTCGATCGGCTCGATCAGGGCGGGAACGTCGGCCGGGTCGTACTCGAGGTCGGCGTCCTGGATCACGGCGATCTCGCCGTCCAGATGGGGGATTCCCGTGCGGAGCGCCGCGCCCTTGCCTCGGTTCCGCTGACGCAGGACGAGCACGCCCTCGCGGCCGTCGGCCCACTGCTCGGCGAGGTCGCCCGTGCCGTCGGTCGAGCCGTCGTCGACGACGACGAGCTGAGCGTCCAGTCCGAGCGCCGCGACGCGGTCGAGCAGCTCCACGATCGTGGCCGCCTCGTTGTAGGCGGGAATGAGGAAGGAGACCCGGGCCACCGGGCAAGGATATGACCTACTGCGCGGCGGTAGATCGGTGGTAGCTCTGCGGACTCTCCGCCGCGAGCTGGCGGATCAAGATCGCGAAAAGCACGATCAGGACAAGGTTGCGAGCAAGCACGAGCCAGGTTTCGCCCTCGAGGTCGAGAACGCCCCGATAGCGGCTCGGGAAGAACGACTGCGTCAGTCCGAGCGCAACGAGGAGCAGCGCGGGCGCGGCGACACCGCGGGCGAGCGGGGCGAGCGGCAGCAGCCAGATCAGGAATTGCGGCGAGAGCACCTTTCCGAACGCGGCGAACGCCGCGACAGACGCCGCGGCCGCGACGACGAGACGCTGCGGCGTCGCCGGCCCGCGCCTGAACAGGATCCACGTCGCGACGAGCGCAGCCAGCTGCAGGAGCGTCGCGAAGGTCGCGACGACGTCCGGCAGCGTGCCCTCGAGCTCGAACGCGAAGCCTCCGACCACCTCGGCGGTGTAGACCCCGACGCGGTCCGCGGCGGCGAGCAGCGACCCGCCCAGGCTCTCGAGATGGAGCCCGCGTGCCGTCTGAATCGAGAACGAGTGCCGCAGGCCGCCCGGCCCAAGGACGGCGAACGGCGCGACGACAAGAAACGCAGTCGCCGCGAACGCGATTGCGCCACGGCGGAACCCAGGCCGGCCGTGACGTGCGAGCACGTACAGGAGTGCCACCGGCAGCACCGCGAGTGCGTAGCCCTTGGCCAGGATCGCGAGCGCAAGCAGCGCGAGGCTCAGCGCGACGCGGCCGGCGACGAGACCGACGAGACTTCCCATGAGGAGCGCCGCGGGCCAGAGGTCGTAGCGGTTCAGCACCGTTGGTCCGAGCGCGAGCGGAGCAAGGGCGGCGAACGCGGTCGCGAGATAGAGGCGCCGCCGCGTCGCTCCGAGCAGCGTCAGGGTCAGCGCGACCAGGGCGACCGCCGCGGCGCCGAACGCGACCTGCAGCAGCTTGAAGAGCAGGACGTAGGAGCCGCTTTCGCCGAGCGCGGGCAGCACGAAGGCGGGAAGCGCGCCCGGCGGATACTCGACGAAATAATCCCGGTAGGGGATCTCACCGGCGAGGAACCGCTCGCCGAAAGTCTGGAAGAGCTTGACGTCTGCGGGCGCGTCTCCGGTGTAGAGCCCGATGCGGGGCGCGAAGCAGGCGGCGACGAAGAGGGCGACGCCGAACGCGGCCGCGGGTGCTGCCCGGCGAACCGGGTTCGTGCTCGCGGCGCTCACGCGCCCATTCTGGCCGATTCCCCC
>JALYRA010000345.1 GCA_030855545.1 Actinomycetota bacterium
GATGACGGCAACCGTCCGCGTCGGCACCTGCTCCTGGGCCGACGAGACCCTGACGAAGGTCTGGTACCCGAAGGGCGTGCGATCGGGCGAGGCGCGGATCCGCCACTACGCGGAGCGGTTCGACACGGTCGAGGCGAACTCCACCTACTACCGGCTGCCGGACGCCGAGCTGGTGGGCAACTGGGCAGAACGGACTCCTGACGGGTTCACGATGCACGTGAAAGCGTTCGGCCTGATGACGCGCCACCCGGTCAAGCTCGAATCGCTGCCGGAGGACTTGCGGGACGGGATGCCCGTCGACGACCGCGGCCGCGTCGACCGGCCGCCGCGCGAGCTTCGCGCCGAGGTCTTCCGCCGTTTTCACCGCGCGCTCGAGCCGCTTCGCGAGCGCGGCAAGCTCGGCGGCATCCTGCTCCAGTTTCCGTCGTACGTCGTCTACAAGCCGCAGTCGCTCGACTACCTCGCGTGGGCAGTCGACCAGCTGGACGGCGACGAGCCACTCGTCGAGTTTCGTCACCGCAGCTGGCTCGACGAGGAGAACCGCTCGCAGACGCTTTCGTTCCTCGAGTCGATCGGCGCGACGTACGTGATAGCCGACGCGCCGAAGACGGAGGCGAAGAACCTCGTCCCGACGGTCGTCGCGCACACGAGCGACTCCGCGTACGTGCGCTTCCACGGCCGCAATGCGGGCACATGGAACAAGCGGACAGGGAGTGCGGCAGAGCGCTTCGACTATCTCTACTCCGGGGCCGAGCTGGCGGAGTGGATCGGCCCGCTCCGGGAGCTCGCCGACGAGACGGGCTCCGTCTACGCGATGTTCAACAACAACGGGCGCTCCCAGATGCCGGCGACCGGGCTCGAGGGGCTCGAGCCCGAGGAGGTCGCCGGCGATCCCTCGAAAGGCGAGGTCGCGCAAGCCCCGGCAAACGCGCTGATGCTCAGGCGCGCCCTTCGGGCCGCCGGTGTGCCGGTCGCGTAGCCGTCCTTGAGGGACGCGACGGGGTCTGACCCCGGACGCGTCTGGCGCAGACGAGTATCGGTCGGCGGAAACGGCTTGCGTGCGCCGTGCGGGCCGGTCGAGCCATGGCGCATGCAGCCATGGCCGGGGTCAGAGCCCGTCATGGCCGCAACGGCCAGAGTGCGACTAGACGATCTTGACGAGCGCCTTGCCGCGGTTCTCGCCGCGGAGCATTCCCATGAATGCCGCCGGAGCGTTCTCGAGGCCTTCGGTGACGTCCTCGCGATATCGGAGTGCGCCGTCGGTGAGCCAGCCGCCGAGCCGTGGAAGGGCCTCGGGGAAGCGGTGGGCGAAGTCGCTGATCAGAAACCCCTCGAGCCGAGCCCGGAGGACGATCAGAAAGCCGAGGTTTCGCGGCGCGAGCTCCGGCTCGCTCAGGTTGTACTGCGAGATCTGACCGCAGATCGCGACGCGGGCGCCGAGTGCGAGCCGGCGGAAGATCGTCTCGCTGAGCTCGCCGCCGACGTTGTCGAAATAGACGTCGACGCCCTTCGGGCAGAGCTCCTTCAGCCGCGCGTTGACGTCGTCCCGCTTGTAGTCGATCCCGGCGTCGTAGCCGTAGAGCTCGGTCAGGTCGGCGACCTTCTCCGGCCCGCCGGCGAGGCCGACGACCGGGCCGCAACCCGCGATCTTCGCGAGCTGGCCGACGACCTGACCGACGGCGCCCGACGCGGCTGAGACGACGACGGTATCGCCCGGCTTCGGCAAGCCGACGTCGAAGAGCCCGAAGTATGCGGTGAGCCCGGTCGCCCCGAGCACATGGAGAGCGGTCTGGACGGGTGCGAGGCCCGGATCGAGCTTCCGCAGCGTGCCGCCGCGCGCGACGGCGTAGTCCTGCCAGCCGAGCTGCCCGACGACGCTGTCGCCCGGCGCGAACCGGGGATCGTGGCTCGATACGACCTCGCCGACCACCTGGCCCGTCATCGGCTCCCCGATCGCAGTCGGCTTGGCATACGACCGCGCCTCGCTCATCCGCCCGCGCATGTACGGGTCGAGCGAGAGCCACTGCGCCCGAACGAGAACCTCGCCGGCGCCCGGCTCGGGGATCTCCGTCTCGACGAGCGCGAAGTCTGAGTCCTGCGGGAAGCCGACCGGCCGGGAAGCGAGCGTGATCTGGCGGTTCACGCGAACGAGCCTCTCACATCCGAGTAATTCAGCCCCGCGTAAGGAGACTGCAGCGACAATGCTCACTATGGCGACAGTTCTGGTGGTCGACGACGAGCCGATCGTGCGCAACGTCGTTGTCAAGTACCTCGAGCGTGAGGGGCACACGACGCTCGAAGCCGGCGACGGCGACGACGCCCGCGCGCTACTCGAGCGCAGCGAGCCCGACCTGGTCGTCCTCGACGTGATGCTTCCGGGCACCGACGGGCTCGAGCTCTGCCGCTGGATCCGCTCGCGCTCCGAGCTCCCGGTCATCCTCCTGACCGCCCGCGGCGAGGAGGCCGACCGGATCGTCGGGCTCGAGCTCGGCGCGGACGACTACGTCACCAAGCCCTTCTCACCACGCGAGCTCGCGGCGCGCGTGCGCACGGTGCTGCGGCGCGCGTCCTCTCCGGCGGAGACGAGCGCGCGGCTGTCGTTCGAAGGGCTCGACCTCGACGCCGGCACCCGGGAGGTGCACCGCGAAGGCGAGGAGCTGAAGCTGACCGCGAAGGAGTTCGACCTGCTCTGGTTCCTCGCCAGCCACCCGCGCAAGGTCTTCTCGCGCGACCAGCTGATGAGCCGGGTATGGGGCTACGAGGCCGCGCTCGACACCGGCACGGTCACCGTGCACATGCGGCGCCTGCGCGAGAAGATCGAGGAGCGTCCCTCCCATCCCAGATTCCTGCAGACGGTCTGGGGCGTCGGCTACCGGTTCGTCGGATGATCGGCTTCGCGCTGCTCGTCGCGGTCGGGACGCTCGCCGCGGGTCTGCTCGTCGCGCTCGGCCTGAAGCGGCTTCCGACCGTTCGCCTTCAGCTCGCCGGGCTTGCGCTCGTCGCGGTGTTGCTGCCGCTCGGCGCGGTCGTCGTCTCGGGGCTCGTGATGTTCCAGTCGGGCCACGACCTGACGATCCTCGCAGTCGCCGCCGGATCGGCGTGCGCGGCGATCGGGGCGTCCCTGTTCGTCGGCAACTCCGTCTCGGCATCGCTTTCACGTCTCGCTCGCGTCTCCGGCGAGCTCGAGCAGGGCGACCTCACCGCTCGCGCCCCCGTCGAAGGTCCGGCCGAGCTGCGCGCGCTCGCAGGCTCCTTCAACGAGATGGCCGTCAGCATCGAACGGCTCTTCGACGCTCGCCGCGAGCTCGTCGCCTGGGCCAGCCACGACCTGCGCACGCCGCTCGCCAACATGCAGGCGATGCTGGAGGCGTTGGAGGACGGGCTCGCCGAGCCGGAGGAGTACATTCCGGCGCTCCGCGATCAGGTCCGGGCGCTGTCGGCGCTCACAGACGATCTCTTCGAGCTGGCGCGGATCGACAGCGGCGCCCTGACGCTCGAGCTGCGCGAGGCCGAGCTCGCCGGCCTCGTGCACTCGTGCCTGCGCGGGGTCGAGGCCGAGGCGCGCTCCCGCCACGTGAGGCTCGAGGCCCGCGTCGGCGACTCGGTCACCGCGCGCTGCGCCCCGGAGAAGGTGGAGCGCGTTCTCGGCAACCTGCTCGTGAACGCGCTCCGCCACACGCCTTCCGACGGCTCGGTGGCCGTGCTCGTCGAGCAGGATCCCGAAGGCGTCCGCGTCACGGTCGAGGACACCGGCGACGGGCTCTCGCCCGAGTCGCTGCGACGGATGTTCGAGCGCTTCTGGCGCGGCGACCCGGCACGGTCGGCGCGCGGGGCCGGCCTCGGGCTTGCGATCGCGCGCGGCCTCGTCGAAGCGCACGGCGGCCGAATCTGGGCCGAGAACCGCCCCGACGGCGGCGCCCGCGTTTCCTTCACCCTGCCGTCCGCGTGATTTCTGTTCAGGCGCGGATATGCAGCGAACCCGGCCGCCGAAGGCGGCCCTTCAGGGATCTTGCGCGTCAGAAATCTGCCCCCGCAGATTTCTGACCTGCGCCAACAATGGAGCCAGCCGGGCTCGAACCGGCGACCTTCTGGCTGCCAGCCAGACGCTCTCCCAGCTGAGCTATGGCCCCTGGGTCTCGCGGATTGTAGCTAGGCCGTCGCTGCTTCGAGGTCGACCGCAGGGACGTCGCCCCAGAGATCTTCGAGCCGGTAGAACTCGCGCGTCTCGGGAGTGAAAACATGGAGAACGACGTCGAGGTAGTCGGCGATGATCCACTCCGCCTCCGCCGCCCCGTCGACGGCTCGCGGCAGCACCTGGCCCTGTTTCAGCTGCCCGTGAACGTCGTCGAAGATCGCCTTCGTCTGCCGCACGTTCTGGCCGGTCGCGATCACGAAGAAGTCCGTGTAGACGCACACGGGTCTCATGTCGAGGATGACGACGTTTTCTGCCAGCTTCTCGCTCGCGAGAGCGGCGATCCGGCGTGCTTGATCGATCGAGCTCAGAGCACTCATTGTAGCCGGGAATCCGGGACATAGAGACCCCGTTCCGCGATGTAGCGCGCGACCGCGGGCGCGACCAGCCCGTCGAGCGGCTCGCCTCGGCCGACGCGGGCGCGGATCTCGGACGAGGAAACGGGACTCGGCTCGAGCTCGAAGATCTGGATGCGCGGCGATGTCGTCGCGGGCGCGTACCCCGGTCGCGTGGCGACACCGAGCCGCGCCAGCTCGAGCACCCGCTCCGGCTCCTTCCAGGTCGGGAAGGCGAGCAGCTCGTCACCGCCGATCAGGAAGATCGGATCGTCGTAGCCGGCCGCTTCGAGCGCGTCGACCGTGTAGCGACGCTTCTCCAGCTCGACGGTCGCGGGAAGCCCGTCGAAGGCGATTTGCGCCATCTCGAGCCGGTCGGCGGCGGGAGCGACGGACGGCTTGTGCGCCGCGTTCTCGACCACCGTCACGCGCAGGTCGTCGATCTCGAAGCGCTCGATCGCGGCTTCGGCTAGCGCCCGGTGGCCGATGTGCGGGGGATCGAACCTGCCGCCAAAGATCCCTAGTGCCACTCCAGCACCTCGTCGCCGATCTCGACGTCCTGCCCTTTGCGGGCGCCGGCGGCCTTCAGCACCGCCTCCAGCTCCTCGCCCTCGGGCGCCTCCCCGATGATCCGAAAGCCGCGGTCGGTGCGGTAGAGCCGGTACGCCCGGCGCGCAGGCGGCTGTGGCCGGTACTCCAGGAACTCGGGGAGCTCCGGCTGGTCCTCGACGGCAGGCTCGGGCGCCGCCGGACAGAGCCGGAAGAGAGCGAGCTTCAACTCGTCGATGCCCGCACCGGTCGCGCAGGAGACCTTGAAGACGCCGACGACGCGCTCATCGGCGAGCGGGAAGTCAGGCGGCTCGGGGAGCAGGTCGATCTTGTTCAGGACGATCGCTTGTGGCCGCTCATCGAGGCCGGCGCCGTACAGCGAGAGCTCGTTGTCGATCGTCCGGAAGCGCTCCTCGATGTCGTCCGCGGATACGTCGATCACGTGCAGGAGCAGACGTGCGCGCTCGAGGTGTGCGAGGAACTCGTGCCCGAGACCGATCCCTTCGCTGGCGCCCTCGATCAGGCCGGGAACGTCGGCGACGGTGAGTTGGACGCCGTCTGGCGACTCGACGGTGCCGAGCACGGGGGCGAGCGTCGTGAACGGGTAGTCGGCGACCTTCGGCTTCGCGTTCGAGAGGCGGCGGAGAAGCGACGACTTGCCGGCGTTGGGAAGGCCGGCCATCGCCGCGTCGGCGAGGAGCTTCAGGCGCAGCTCGACCTCGACCTCGCCGGGCGGCTCTCCCACCTCGGCGAAGCGCGGCGTTTGGCGGACGGGCGTCGCGAAGCGCGCGTTGCCGCGACCGCCCTGACCGCCCCGCACGAGCACGAACCGGGCATCAGCGCGGTCGAGATCGACGATCAGGTCGCCCTCCGGGCCGTAGGCCTGCGTCCCGACGGGAACGGTCAGCTCGATCGTCGGGCCATCGGCGCCGTGCTTCCGGGCGCCGCTTCCGGGTTCGCCTCGGCCGGCCCTGAACTTCGTCTTCGCGCGGAACCCGGAGAGGTCGCGCAGACTCGAGTCCGCGACGAGGAGGACATCGCCGCCGCGGCCGCCGTCGCCGCCGTCGGGGCCGCCCTTCGGCACGTGTTTCTCGCGCCGGAAGCTGAGGCCTCCGTCGCCGCCGCGGCCCGCCAGCACCTGGATGCGGGCGCGATCGAAGAACATTGGGGTCTAGCTCGAGGTCTGCTCGGCGACCGAGATGAAGCGCTTCTCGCCGCTCGTGCGGAACTCGACGACGCCCTCGCGGACCGCGAAGATCGTGTCGTCGCGACCGATGTCCGTGCCCGGGCCGGGGCGGAAGCGCGTGCCGCGCTGGCGGACGATGATCATGCCGGACTTGACCTGCTGGCCGGCGAAGATCTTGACGCCGAGCCGCTTCGCGTTCGAGTCGCGGCCGTTCCGGGAGGAACCGAGGCCTTTCTTGTGTGCCATTAGCTCTGCTCCTTCTCGGCGAGCGCGGACTCGAGCGCTGCGATCGCGCCCTTGCGTGCTCCGTGGGCCTGTTCGTACTCGAGCGCCGCTTCGAGCATCGGGCGGTTCCAGTCGCCGACCTGCGCCTTCAGCTCGGCGATCGTGAGCTCCTCGTAGCCGCTCGGCATGCCCTTGACGCGATCCTCGGCGGCGGGTGCTGCGGCCTCGGCCTTCGGCGCAGGCTGCTCAGCCTTCGGCGCGGGCTGCTCGGCCTTCGGCGCGGGCTGCTCAGCCTTCGGCGCGGGGACGGTCTCCTTCTTCGCGGAGGCCTTCTTGACGCCGCCGATCGACTCGATCTCGATCTGCGAGAGGCTCGCCCGGAAGCCCGTGTGCTTCTTGTAGCCGTTCTTCGGGCGGTACTTGCCGATGCGAATCTTGTCGCCCTTGACGTCGGCGACGACGCGGGCGGTGACGGTGGCGGTCGGAGAGAGATCCGTGCTGCCGTTGCCGCCGATCAGGAGCACGGTCGGCTGGAAGGAGTTCCCCTCGCCGTGCTTGAGTCGGTCGACGAGCAGCGTCTCGCCCTCGCGGACGCGGTACTGCTTGCCTCCGAGGGAGATGATTGCGTAAGGAGTCATAAGCGCAGAGAAATGCGGGTGGAACCCGCGAGGCCGAGAAGTGTAGCGTCTACCGATCTAGGTCGTCGGCCCATTCGGACATCGGAACGTAGTCGTCCGAGGCCGGTTCCGAACCGTTGACGGGAGTCTCTGCGACCGATTCTGCGACTGCGACGGCCGCCTCTGGCTCCTCCGCTTCCGACCCTGTTCCACCATCCAACGCTGCGCCGTTGTCGCCCGTCACGATCGGCTTCTTGCGATTCCGGCCTCCGCGCGATCCGCGGCGGGTCTTCTTCTTCGCCGGAGCAGCGTCGCCCGTCTCGGTCTCGCCGGCTGCGACGGCGTCCGCGACCTGCTCGGCCGCTTCGTCGTCGCCTTCCTGGGCGGATGGCTCAGGCGCCGCGGGCTCCTCCGCCCGCGGCCGCGGCGTCCGCTTCCGGGCGGCGGGCTTCGCCTCGAGATCGAAGTCGGGGACATGGATGCGCGGCGCTGCTTGCGCGTCGCCTTCGACGCCGTCCTCTGCAGCGTCGGCGTCGGCGGCGCCCTCGGCGCCGACCGGCTTCTTCTTCCGGTTGCGGCCACCGCGGGAGCCGCGGCGCGTCTTCTTCTTGGCCGGCTCGGTCCCGTCTGCGGCGGCGTCTTCGAGCGCCTCGTCCGGCTCGTCCTCCGGCTCGTCTTCCGCCTCGAGGCCCGCGTCGCCAACGTCGAGCTCGTCCACCTCTGCTCCAGCCTCGAGCTCTACCTCGAGCTCTTCCTCGACTGCCTTCTTCGCGCGACTGGGCGCGCGGGTCGGCTTCTCGGCCTCGCTCTCGAAGGTGATCGGCTCCTCGGGCTTCGCAACGCCGTTCAACGCGGTCGCGTACGCGACGCCGTCGAGCACGCGCTCGATGCGCACCTTGGCCTTCTTGCCGACGAGCTTCGCGGCGCCGCCGACGACCACGTCGACTCCGTCGAGCTTGCCGACGGCCGAGCCGGCGTCGTGCTTGTCGAGCTCGACGAGCTTGAGCTCGACCTCGGTGCCCTCCGCGATCGGCGCCGGCGGCTGCAGATCGACCAGCTTGCCCTCCGCAAGCACAGCCGCGTGATCGGCGTGCGCGCCCTCTTTCGGGACGAGGAAGAACCGCTTCTTCGACGCCTCCTCGATCTCGGCCAGCCGCGTACCGCCCGCGCCGAGGAGCAGCGACATCGTCTTCGGGTTCAGCTCGACCTGGAAGGCCTGAGCGCGCGAGCCTGCGGCCAGCGTGCGCAACCGCCGCTCGACCTCGAGCGCAGCCGTCGCCTCCGAGACGACGATGCCGTCGCCGGCGCAGGTCGGGCACTTCTTGGTCAGGATCTCGCGCGGGCCGTCGGTCACGTTCTGCCGCGTCATCTCGACGAGTCCGAGCGGGGAGATCTCGACGACGTAGGTTTTCGTCCGGTCGCGCTCGAGCTCGTTGCGGAGCGCGTCCTCGACGGTGGCGCGGTTCTTCGGGTTCGCCATGTCGATGAAGTCGATGACGATGATGCCGCCGATGTCGCGCAGCCGCAGTTGGCGGACCACCTCCTTGACCGCCTCGAGGTTGTTCTTCGTGATCGTGTCCTCGAGCCGGCCGGTCGAGTTCTTCGACCGCGAGCCGACGAAGCGACCCGTGTTGACGTCGACGACCGTGAACGCCTCGGCGTAGTCGAAGATCAGGTAGCCGCCGGAGGGCAGGTCGACGCGCCGGTTCAGGGTCGAGCGGATCTCGGCATCGACGCCGGTGCCCTCGAAGAGCGGCGTCTTCTCCTTGTAGCGGTGGACGCGCTCGAGCATGTGCGGCGACGTCTTCTTCAGGTAGCCGACGATCCGCTTGTAGGTGCGGTCGTGATCGATCTGGGCGCTCTCGAAGTCGCCGGCGAAGAGGTCGCGGACGATCCGAAGCGGCAGCTCGGCCTCCTGGTAGACGAGAGCCGGCGCCTTCGCGGTCTTCGCCTTTGCCTGAATCGTCTTCCAGAGCCGCTGCAGGAAGACGAGGTC
>JALYRA010000358.1 GCA_030855545.1 Actinomycetota bacterium
GGGCGCAGCCGCCACACAGCCCAGGCGCCCACGGCGAGCACGAGCGCGGCGACGGCGCCGGCGGGGCCGAACGCCGCCGAGATCAGCTCACGCGCCTCCGCGTAGAACCCCGTCGCGTCGCCGTTCAGCGGCTCGTAGTCGTACGGCGGCAACCCCGGCAGGTCGTGCCCTGACGCGGCGAGCGCGACGAGCGGGATCGCAACGCGGATCGCAGCGAGCCCAGCGAGCGTGGCGATCCAAGCGCGGTTGCTCACGCCGGGCAGCCTAACGCCGTAGTGGGAGGACGCTCGTACACTGAAACGATGGCCGACGGCGTGCCAGGGCGCATCGTCGCGAGCGTCCTCTCGATGCTGCTGCCCGGCGCGGGACAGCTCTACGTGGGCGCCCGGAGGCGAGGGCTCGTCCTGCTCGCGGTGACGGCGCTTGCACTCCTCGCGCTGATCGTGCTCGCAGACCAAGCGCAGTTCGCGTCAGTCGATCGCCGCCTCGTCGCGATCCTGCTGGCAGTCGACCTGACCCTGCTCGCGCTGCGGCTCTTCGCCGTGCTCGACGTCTGGCGCGGGGGCGCCGTCGGCGTGGCCGTGCTCGTCGCACTCACCGCCGCACCGCACGTCGCCGCCGGGTGGGTGACCGTCCGCGGCTACTCGGTGCTGGAGGAGGTCTTCGCGGACGAGGAGCCCTGCCGCACCGCGTGCGACCGGGGCGCCGTCCTGCTCTCACAAGAGGTGGCCGTGTTGCCGGCATGGGTGCCGAAGGACGCCTGGGAGGTGGCGCTCGTGGAGCGGCTCGGGCCGGGCGAGGTGGCGCCGCTCGACACCGGCCCACGCGTCCTCGCGGACGCGAAGCCAAAGGACGCGCAGCCGTGGACGACGATCCTCCTCCTCGGCACCGACGAAGGGCCGGGGAACTTCGGCGCCCGAACGGACACGATCATCCTCGCGGCCGTCCAGCACGGCACCGGCCGCGCGGCGGCGTTCGGCGTCCCGCGCAACCTCGCCCAGGTGCCGCTCGGGAAGAAGGGCCGGCCCTCAAAGGAGCCGCTGAATGCGCTCTACGCGCTGAACGGCAGCGGCGACCAGGGCGCGGCGGCGCTCAAGCAGGCCGTCTCGAACCTGCTCGGGCTGCGCGTCGACTACTACGCGCTCGTCAACCTGCTCGGCTTCGCCGACCTCGTCGACGCGCTCGGCGGGGTCGAGATCGACGTCAAGGAGCGGCTCCGGGACGAGGTGACTCGCCCGGCCTTGGGCGCGCCGAAGCCGCCGATCGACGTCGTCCCCGGCCGCCGCTACCGCTTCTACGGCCGCGAGGCGCTCGCCTACGTGCGCTCGCGCAAGGACTCGAGCGACTACACGCGGATGGCCCGGCAGCGCTGCTTCCTGAGCGCGATGGCCGACCAGCTCGATCCCGTCGACGTCCTCCGGAACTTCGGCTCACTCGCGAGGACGATCGAGTCGAACGTGCACACGGACATCCCGCTGAACCGGCTGCCGACACTCGTCCGCCTCATCTCGTCGATCGAGCCGAAGGAGACGCTGACCGTAACCTTCGGCCTCGACTACTTCTTCGCCCGCCGCCCCGGCGACCGCCATCCCGTCCCGCACCTCGGCCGCATGCAGGCGACCGTGCGGAAGGCGATCCTCACCCCGGGGCTGCTGCGCCAGACCGGCGAGGCGCAAACGACGCGCGAGAGCTGCTAGCGAAGGTCTTTGTTCGATTCCATATCGAACCACATCGCGAAGAGTGTGAACTGGCTGCCCGAGATCAGGAGCAGCGCGACGAGGACGATCGTCGGGGTCGTGATCTCGTTTCCCTGCAGCCGCAGGATCACCTCGACGATCCCGAGCAGGAGGCCGGCGAGCGTCATCAGGATCCCGAGCGCGTAGAAGAAGACGAGCGGATGGAAGTCGCGGATGACGTACTTCTCGCGCAGCCGCCAGAAGAAGCCCTTCAGCAGTAGCCAGGAGATGCGCGGGACAACGCGGCGGAGACGGATCCCCGACTGCTCGCCGACGCCGTACACCGGGCGCGACGGGAAGTCGCGGACGCGGGCGTTCCAGACGTTCAGGTGCACGAGCATGTCGTTCGGGAAGCCGTAGCCCCGGTAGACGCGGTCGAGGTCGAGCTGGGCGAGCATGGATCGCGAAATTGCGGTGTAGCCCGTCTGCGAGTCGGCGACGTGCCAGTAACCGGACGCGACCTTCGTCAGCAGCGACAGGACGGCGTTTCCGAGATAGCGGGTCCGCGGGATCAGCTTCCAGGCCTCGCCGGTGACGAGACGGTTCGCCTTCGCGTAATCGACCTCGCCGCGCGCGACCGGCTCGACGAGCGTCAGCAGGTCGGCGGGATCCATTTGGTTGTCGGCGGCCATCACGCAGACGACATCGAGATCGCCGGCGAGCGCGCGCTCGTAGCCGGTCACGATCGCCGCGCCGACACCGCTGTTCCGCTCTCGCGCGACGAGCTCGACGCGCGGGTCGGCCGAGCCGCGCACCTTCTCGGCGGTCGCGTCGGACGAGGCGTCGTCGACGACGAAGATCCGGTCGACGAACTCCGGGATGCCGGCGAGCGTCGTCTCGATCAACCGCTCCTCGTC
>JALYRA010000361.1 GCA_030855545.1 Actinomycetota bacterium
ACGTACATCATCGCCGAGCCGTGCATCGACATCAAAGATCGCTCGTGCGTCGACGTCTGCCCGGTCGACTGCATCCACGAGTTCGGACGGCAACTGATCATCGATCCCGAGGAGTGCATCGACTGCGGTGCGTGCGAGCCGGAATGCCCGGTCGAGGCGATCTTTCCCGAGGATGCACTGCCCGACAAGTGGGAGCCGTTCGTGAAGATCAACTACGCCTATGCCGAAGGCCCGCCGGTCATCGACAAGCTCGTCGATGAGTACGCGACCGAGCACAACGTGCAGAACCCTCCGCTCGACGCCGCATAGCCCAGGACGAAGCAGCTCCAGCGCGCGGTCGACCGGAAGAAGAAATAGCCGGTCTGGCTATTCTCGGCACGTGCAGCCGTTGACCCTGGATCACGTCGCCCTGTGGGTGGCGGACCGGAGCGCTATGTCCGCCGCGGCGGTGGAGCGGATCGGGCTACGCGTGATCGAGCAGACCGACCGGTTCACGCTCCTCGGCGCCGACGCGCGACGTGGCAAGTTGACGCTGTTCGACGCCGAAGGAGCGCGGGAGCGCGGGGCTCTCGAGCGAATCGGCCTGCGCGTCTCCTCGCTCGCCGGCCGACAGGCGACCGTCGATCTCGGAGAGGGCCTGGAGATCGCCCTGGTCGAGGCGGAGACCGACTCTGAGCTCGATCTCGACCACGTATCGCTCGTCGCTTCCGATCCCGGAGCCGCGGCGCGTGAGTGGCAGAAGCTCGGCTTCACGACCGTCGGCGACGGCCGGCTCGAGGTCGGGGGCGCGTTCCTCGAGCTGCGGGCGGGCAATCCGGGGGAGCCCGAGCGGCCGCTCCTGAACCACATCGGCGTGCTCGTCGATTCGGTCGCCGAGCACGAGGCGGCAGCGGAGGAGCTCGGCGTGGAGGTCGCCGACCTGGTGGACGCACCGAACACGCTTGCGCTCTTCGTCTGGGGCCCGGACCGCGTGAAGCTCGAGTACGTCGAGCACAAGGCGTCCTTCAGCCTGAAGTGATCATCGCCGGAGCGGGGATGGCCGGCCTCGTTGCAGCCGCCCGCGCTCGTGAGCTGGGGACGACTGCGGTGGTGTTCGAGAAGGGAACGCGGCCGGGCGGATCGATGCTGCTCTCGAGCGGCGTCGTCTGGCGGCACCGCGATCTGGAGGCGTTCCGGGCCGAGTGCCCCGGCGGCGACGGGGCACTCCAGCGGCGGATCGTCGAGGAGCTCGACGACGCTCTCGACTGGCTCGAGTCGCTTGGGGTCGAGCCGCTTGCGCGGGAAACGGGGAATCCGCTGACTGTCGGCCGCCGCTACGAGACGACCGTATTGGCAGAGGCGCTCGTTCGTGCGGCGGGCGATGCGCCGCTCCTCGAGGCGCCGTTCGCGGAGGCGCAGATCCTTGCCACGGGCGGCTTCGGAGCGCGGCTCGCCCGGGAGCACGACCTGCTGCTGCGCGCGAATCCATGGAGCGAGGGGGAGGGCCTCGACTATGGCGTCGCGCTCGGCGCGGCGACGACCGCGGGCATGAACGAGTTCTACGGTCGCGCGATGCCCGGGCCGGTGGGAGAGGCCGAGTACGTCCGATCGTCGCAGCTCTACGGCCGCCACGCCCTCGTGCTCGACGACGAAGGCAACGATCTCGGCGAGGCTGCCTGGCACGAGAGCGATGTCGTCCAGCGCTTCCCCGGCGGGCGGGCGTGGTACGTCGTCGACGCCCGGGCGCTGGCGGAACGAACGCCGTACGGGACCGTCGGCGATCTCGTCGACGCTGCGCGCGCGGCGGGTGGCGAGGTCCGTCCGGCCGGCGAGCTCCCCTTCGAGCTCCCGAACTCGCCGAAGCTGGCGACTCAGCCCTTCACCGCAGTCCGGGTGTTCGGCGCCGTGACGCACACGATCGGCGGCCTCCGGATCGACGAGAGCGCGCGTGTGCTCGACACCGCCGGCGCCCCGATCGATGGCCTTTACGCCGCCGGCGCCGACGCGGGCGGCATCTTCACCGGCGGCTACGGCAGCGGCCTCGCCGCGGCCCTCGTCTTCGGCCGCATCGCCGCCGAGACAGCTCTCGCGTGACCGGCCCGTTCGGACATGTCCGGGGTCAGACCCCAGACATGGCCGGAACGGACAGCTAGGCGAGCTCGGTGTATGCGCAGAGGCGCTTGTCGCCGGGGAACGGCGAGGGGCCGATCTTGCTCACCTGGAGGCGGACGTCGCCCTCCTCGAGCGTCGTGCCTTTCGCGGGCGGGCTGCCGTCGCGCTCGCGGAGCGTCCACCCGCTCGCCGACCAGACGAAGAGCAGGTGCCCCGATGCCCCCTGGGTGCCGTTCTCGTCAGTCATCGGCGGCGAATTCTAGGCATTGCCCGCGTAGGAGGGGAGGAGGACGTGGATCGCCGTGCCGCCGTCCGCGCCGTGCTCGACCGTGAAGCGGCCGTTCAGCGTCGAGGCGCGCTCTCCGATTGCCTCCAGTGCGGCGGTGCGTCGCTCGCCACTGCCGTTGTCGGCGACGACGGTCTCGATCTCGCCGGCCGGCGTGTCGCGGATCACGACCGAGATCTTCGTCGGCGGCCCGCGTCGTACGGCCTGGTTGAGCGCCTCGCGCACGATCTGGTAGAGACCGACCTGTTCCTTCTCGCCGAGCTGCTCGGCGCGATCGACGTCGACGTCGATCTGCACCTTGTGCTCCATCCCGAGCTGGTTCGCAAGCTCCTTGACGGCGGCGCCGAACCCCTGGTCGCGCAGCACGACCGGCTCGATGTTGAACGAGAGGTCGCGCAGCGAGCGGATCGTCTCCCGGTGGCGTTCGAGCGCGGACGCCATGATCCCGCGGGCGGCTTCGGGCCGGCCGTCGTCGATCGACTGCACCGCTGCGTCGAGCATCAGCGCGATTCCGGCGAGGTTCTGCACCGGCCCGTCGTGGAGGAAGAGCGCGAGCCGCCGGCGCTCGTCCTGCTCGGCGGTGATGATCCGCTCGACGAGCTGCTCGCGCTCGTCATCCCGAGCGTCGGCCATCTCAGAGCATCTCAGTCGATGATCGCGTCGCGCAGCGCGATCGCGACGGCGTGGGTGCGCGTGTCGGCCTCGAGCTTGGCCAGGATGTGACGCACGTGGCTCTTCACGGTCTCCTGACTGATGAAGAGGCGCGCGGCGACGTCCGCGTTCGACATTCCGTCGGCGAGCAGCTGCAGGATCTCGCGCTCGCGCGAGGTGAGCATGTCGTTCTGCTCCTTGCCGGTCAGGAACGACGGCATCAGCGCCGGATCGACGAAGCTCTCGCCCCCGGCGACCTTCTCGATTGCCCGGAGCAGCGTCGCGTGCGGCGCCTCCTTGAGGATGTAGCCCTTGGCGCCCGACTCGAGCCCGCGACTGAGGAGCGAGCGCTCGCTGTAGGCGGTGAAGATCAGGACCGCCGTCTCCGGCACCTTCTCGCTGATCTGCTTCGTCGCCTCGAGCCCGTCCATGCCGGGCATGCGCACGTCCATGATCACGACCTGCGGGCGGCGCCGCTCGACGAGCGCGACCGCGCCGGCGCCGTCGGAGGCCTCGCCGATCACGCGCACGTGCGGGGCGCGAGAGAGCGAGAGCCGCAGTCCCTCACGGACGACTTCGTGGTCGTCGACGATCAGGCAGGTGATCTCCTCGGGCATCGCGGGGAAGTGTATGCCGGAAATCGGCCCTCACACGCCGAGCGCCAGCTGAACGGGCTCAGGCGGCGGAACGAGCTTCGTCCGGCGCCGGTCGCGAACGCCGTGCTCCTGCGCGAGTGCGCGCACCTGGTCGCGCACAGGATCGACCTCGCCATGGGGGAGATACGCGTTCCGCGCGTAGAGCCGCTCGTACCGCTCGAGCTCGTCCGGCCAGTCGCGGGCGAGCGCCTCGAGGAAGTGTTCCCTCGTGCCTGGCTTGAGGTAGAGCAGGTTTGCCCAGACGCTCGTCGCGCCGGCGTCGCGTACTGCCTTGACGACCTCGGCGAGCTGTTCCGGGCGGTCGGAGAGACCAGGGAGGATCGGCGCCATGCCGACGCTCGCCTTCACGCCGCCGTCGACGAGCGTCTTCAGCGCTCGCAGCCGTTGCCGGGGCGGCGCCGTTCCGGGCTCGGTCGTCCGCCAGACCTCCGGATCGAGCGTCGGCACGGAGAACATGACGCTGACGTGGGTGCGCCGCGCCGCCTCCTGGAGCACGTCGAGGTCGCGGACGATCAGCGGGCCGCGAGTGATGATCCCGAACGGCGACGCTGCCCGCGCGAGAACCTGAATGCAGGCGCGTGTCAGCTTGTATCGGCCCTCGGCCGGTTGATACGGGTCGGTCGCAGCACCGACCGCCACCTGCTCCTTCGCCCAGGAAGCTCGCCCGAGCTCGCGTGCGAGCACTTCCGCGACGTTGACCTTCACGCGGATAGAGCGGCCGTAGCGGTCGTCGGCCGGACGGTCGGCGCGGAGCTCGAACGCACGGACGTAACAGAACGTGCAGCGGTGGACACACCCCGTGTACGGGTTGAGCGACCAGCCGAACGGCATGCCCTTCACCTTGTTGAGAGCGCTCCGGCAGGCCTCCTCGCGGTACTGGACGCGCATCACCGCAGAATAGAACATATGTTCGATCGGGCGCAATGGTGTTGGATACGGCGGTGGAGCTTCCCTTCGGCATCCGCCGGATCACGACGCCGCTGCCGACGCGCCCCGGGCACGTGCATTCCTACTTGCTCCCCGGCGACGACGGGTGGACGCTCGTCGACACCGGCATCGGGCTTCCGGACGCGAAGGCGGTCTGGGCCGAGTCGCTGGCTGGAGTCGAAGTTGCGCGGATCTTCATCACGCACTTTCATCCCGATCACGTCGGCGCCGCCGCCGACGTGGCCGAGTTGACGCGAGCGACGGTCTTCCAGGGCACGCTCGACTATGCGCAGTGCGAGCTCGTCTGGGGCAATCCGTTGTGGCCGGAGCGGATCGCGGAGTGGTTTGTCACCCACGGCGTGCCGAGCGAGATCACCGAGGAGCTGATCGGCTCGGGGGACGTCTACCGGCCGTTCATCCGCTTCCAGCGCGACCCGGTGCTCGTCGACGATGGCGAGGAGCTCGACGGCTGGGAGCTCGTCGCCGCCCCGGGGCACGCCGATGGCCAGCTCTGCCTGCTCAAGGAGGGCGTTCTGGTCTCGGCCGACCACCTGCTCGGACGTATCTCCCCGACGGTCGGGCTCTGGCCGGCCAGCAGGCCCGACCCGCTCGGCGACTTCCTGGAGGCGCTCGAGCGGACGATCGAGCTCGAGCCGGCGATCGCGCTCCCCGGCCACGGCGACCCGATCGAGGATCCCGTCGGCCGGGCGCGCCAGCTGATCGAGCACCACCGCGAGCGGCTCGCTTTCGCCGAGTCTGCGCTCACCGATGCCCCGCGAACGGGCTACGAGGTGTCGTTGGATCTCTTCGGCGACGAGCTCAAGCCCGCCTCGCGCCGGTTCGCGGTCGCCGAGACGCTGTCGCACCTGGAACGCCTCGTCCTGGAGGAGCGGGCTGAACGCCGCGAGGACGTCGGAACGGTCGCCTATACTGCGCGCCAGCTTGGACGACGAGCCCTCTAGTACGCAGGCCCTGGAGAGCAGGGCATGAACGACGCACTCCGGATCCTCGCGATCTTGCTGCTCGTGCTCGGAAACGCGGTCTTCGTGGCCGCGGAGTACGCGCTCGTCACCGCCCGCCGGACGCGCTTGGAGCCGGAGGCGGCCGCCGGCAGCCGCCGTGCGCGCGCGGCGCTCGACCTGATGGACCACCCGGTCAAGTTCATCAGCACGGTGCAGATCGGGATCACCGTCTTCGGGATTGCGCTGGGCGCCGTCGGCCAGCCGCTCCTCTCGAGTTACTTCGACCCGGTCGTGTCTCACGGCATCGCGTACGCGCTCGCGTTTGTGATCCTCACCTATCTCAGCGTCTCGCTCGGAGAGCTCGTCCCGAAGGCGCTCGCACTCCAGAAGGCCGAGACGATCGCCAAGCTGCTCGCGCTCCCGCTCGAGGTCCTCCAGGGGGTCGCAAGACCTTTCAATTGGCTGTTGCAGGTGTCGGCGAACGCGGTCACCCGTCTCTTCGGAGTCACACCGGCGCCGGCCGGCGAGCTCGCCCACACGGAAGAGGACATCCGTCACATCGTCGCCGGTGCTGAGGACGCAGGCGTGATCGCGACGACCGAGGAGGAGATGCTCTACAAGGTCTTCGACTTCGCGGACAAGGAGGTCCACGAGGTGATGGTGCCTCGGCCCCAAGTGGTCGCGATCTCGATCTTGCTACCCACCGAGGAGGCGCTTGCGGCGCTGCTCGAGTCCCCGTACACGAGGTATCCCGTCTATCGCGAGTCGCTCAACGAGATCGCGGGGATCCTGCACGTGCGCGACCTCTTCTCGGCGCTGCACGACCGCGGCATGGCGAACGTCAGGATCGAGGAGCTGCTGCGGCCCGTCTACATCGTCCCGGAGACGAAGGATCTCGCCGCGCTGCTCGCCGAGTTCCGCAAGCAGAACCAGCACATGGCGGTCGTCGTCGACGAGTACGGCGCCATGCAGGGAATCGTGACGCTCGAGGACCTGCTCGAGGAGATCGTCGGCGAGATCGAGGACGAGTTCGACCTACCCGACGAGTCGGTCGAGCGGATCGACGAGACGCACATCCGAATCGACGGGACCTTCCCGATCGACGACTTCAACGAGCAGTTCGGGACGACCATCGAGGTCGAGGACTACCACACGATGGCGGGGTTCGTCTTCGGCGCGCTCGGCCGCGCGCCCGAGGTCGGAGACGAGGTCGCGACCGACGGGACCGCGCTTCGCGTCGTCGAGATCGAGGGGTCCCGGATCCAGCGCCTGGAGGTCGAGTTCCGCGAGCCGATACCGCATCTCCAGCCGCCCGAGGCCTGAGTGGCGCTCCCGATCGAGCGCCCGGGAAAGATCGTCTGCGTCGGCCTCAACTACCGCCGGCACGCCGAGGAGCAGGGTGCGAAGCTGCCGGAGCGGCCGATGCTGTTCGCGAAGTGGCAGACGGCGCTGGTCGGTCCGGGCGAACCGATCAGGCTGCCTGGAATCTCAACCGCGATCGACTACGAGGCCGAGCTCGGCGTCGTGATCGGCGAGCGGGCCAAGGGCGTCCCGGCTGTGGAGGCACTCGCGGTGGTGCGCGGCTATCTCTGCGCGAACGACGTCACGGCGCGCGATCTGCAGCGCTCCGACCGTCAGTACTCGCGCGCGAAGTCGCTCGACACGTTCTGTCCGGTCGGCGACCTCGTGCCGGCCGCCGACGTGCCCGACCCGCAGGCGCTCCGCATCCGCTGCGTCGTCAACGACGAAGTCCGTCAGGACTCGACGACGGCGGACATGATCTTCTCCGTCGCGGAGGTGATCGCATTCGTCTCCGAGGCGATGACGCTCGAGCCCGGTGACCTGCTGCTCACCGGCACTCCCGCGGGCGTGGGGGCCTTCCGCGATCCGCCGCTGTTCCTCGCCGACGGCGACGAGGTGAGGGTCGAGATCGACGGCCTCCCCTCGCTCACGAATCCGGTTCTAGGGAGCCCAGAAGGCGTCGAACGCGGCCGGGTCGCTGGGTAGGGCGAGCACCTCCGTCACGAGCCCGTCTCGGATCGTGAACAGGAGCACCTGGTCGATGTCAAGCGAGCGTCCTTCCCGCTCGCCGCGGGCGCGGTAGAGACCGGCGCCTCGCTCCTCGCTTGCGAGCGCGTCGACGAACGTCGAGCGGTAGGTGCCGTTCGTCAGCTTGGGTAGGCGTGCGAGGAAGCGGAAGATCTCCGACCGGCCGCGATAGGTGCCGGCCATGACGCCGGTCCCGGGTACGTGCCAGACGGCGTCCTCGGTGAAGCAGTCTCGGAGCGCAAAGCCCTCCTTGTCCGCGAACGCCTCCATGATCCGGCGGACGAGGTCGCGGTTCCGCTCTGCGCTCATCGGCCTTCCTCCCAGCGGTCGATCATGCCCGCCACATGTAGCCGCTGCGACTCGGTGAACTCCATCCTCCCGAGCAGCCTGCGTGCTTCCACCGGGTCGTCGTTCGCGACCGCGGCCTCCAGGTGCTCACGCCACGGAGTGGGCTCCCGGAGCTGCCGGCGCAGCCAACGGAGGAGGCTCACGCTTGCTTGATCGACCATCGAGCAGGCAGGCTACAACGGTGAAGGAGATTCTCAGCGAGATTGAGGAGTGGCAAGGCTGCGGCGAGCGCGTCGTCGTCGCGACCGTGGTCGCGAACCGGCGGTCGGCGCCGCGCCCGGTCGGCTCGAGCCTCGCGATCTCGGAGAGCGGCAAGCTGTGCGGCTCCGTCTCCGGCGGTTGTGTCGAAGGCGACGTCTTCGAGCGAGCTCAGGAGGTGTTCGCGAGCGGCGAGCCGAAGCTGATCTCGTACGGGA
>JALYRA010000371.1 GCA_030855545.1 Actinomycetota bacterium
GTCAAGATGAATCGTGCAGGTGGACGGAGGGCGCCTTACTCCCTCCTCCTGCCCGCCTGCATCACCGTTGCGCTGCTGCTGCTGCCGCTCGCGTACCTCGTCGTCCGCGTCGGCGGCGGTAGTGGCGGCTGGCGCGTCCTCTGGCGCACCAGCACGCTCGAGCTTCTCTGGAGCACGGGCCTCCTCGTCGGCGGCGTCACGCTGGCCTCGGTGACGATCGGCGTCTCTGTCGCCTGGTTGACGACGCGGACCGACCTTCCCGGCCGGAGGCTGTGGGCGGTGGGCGCTGCCCTGCCGCTCGTGATCCCGAGCTATGTCGCAGCTTTCTGCCTCCTGGGTGCGTTCGGCCCGCGCGGCCTGCTGCGGCAGGTGCTCGGCGTCGAGCGCGTGCCGGAGATCTACGGCTACTGGGGCGCGCTGGCGGCGCTGACGCTCTCGACCTATCCCTACGTGCTGCTGCTCGTTTCCGCGGCGCTGCGCGGGCTCGACCCTGCGCTCGAGGAAGCCGGTCGCGGCCTCGGCCGCAGACCGGTCGCGGTGTTCGCGCGCGTGACGCTCCCGGCGCTCCGCCCCTCGATCGGCGCCGGCGCTCTGCTCGTCGCGCTCTACACGCTCTCGGATTTCGGAGTCGTCTCGCTGATGCGCTACGACGCGCTGACGCGGGCGATCTACCTCCAGTACAGGTCGCTCTTCGACCGGACGCCGGCGGCCGCGCTCGCGCTCGTGCTCGTTGCCATGACTGCGATCGTCCTCCTACTCGAAGGGCTGTGGCGCCGGCGCGTCTCGCGGAGCGGCCCGGGGACGGCGCGGCAGCCTCGCCCTCACTCGCTCGGCCGCTGGCGCTGGCCCGCACTCGCCTACTGCGGAGTGGTCGTCGGCGCGTTTCTCGTCATCCCCGCGACCGTCCTCGCCTACTGGCTCGCCCGCGGGCTCGAACGGGCCGACCTGCCGTGGCGGGAGGTGCTGAACTCGATGTCCGCCTCGGCGATCGCAGCCGCCGTCGCCGCGGTAGCCGCGATCCCGATCGCGCTCCTCGCGACGCGTTACCGCTCCCCCGGGACGCGGCTGCTCGAACGGCTCTCATTCGCCGGCAACGCCCTGCCGGGGATCGTGATCGCGCTCGCGCTCGTCTTCTTCGCCGCCAACTACGCGAGTTGGATCTACCAGTCGCTCGCGCTGCTCGTGTTCGCGTACGTCGTGCGGTTCCTGCCGCAGGCGCTCGCCGGCGTCGAGTCGTCGCTCGCCGCCGTCGGCCCCCGCGTCGAGGAGGCGGCACGGGCGCTCGGACGAGGGCCGCTGGCGACATCGCTGACGGTAACCGTGCCGCTGATCCGTTCGGGCATCTTCGCCGGCGCCGCGCTCGTCTTTCTCTCCGCGATGAAGGAGCTGCCGGCGACGCTGCTCCTGCGCCCGATCGGCTTCGAGACGCTCGCGACCGACATCTGGAAGTCGACGTCCGTAGGCGCCTACTCGCGAGCGGCCCTGCCGGCGCTCCTGTTGATCGCCGTCTCAGCGCCGTTCGTCTATGTGCTCTCGTCTAGGCACGATTCCGCACACGTCGACCACGGCTAGAGTCCCTGCGATGGCCGGGCACAGTGTCGACGAGTATCTCGAGACGATCTACTTCCTCGCCTTTCCGATCGGCGAGTACCGCCCCGACCCCGAGAACTCGACCGCGATCGCATCGCGCGTCGCCGAGATGCTCGGCGTCTCACGCGCGTCGGCCGGCGAGATGCTGAAGCGGCTCGAGGCCGATGGTCTCGTTGAGCGAGGGGAGCAGAAGGAGGCGATCCTGACCGAGATCGGGATCGTTCGGGCCGAGCGCGTCGTCCGCAAGCACCGCGTGATCGAGCGGCTGCTGACCGACTTCATGGGTTACACCGCCGGCGAGGCCCACATCCACGCAGACGAGCTCGGCGACACCTTCTCCGACGACATGGTCGAGCGGATCGAGGAGAAGCTCGGCCACCCCGAGCGCTGTCCGCACGGCTGGCCGATCGACCCGGCGTTCGAGCAGGCCGAGAACAAGGAGCTGGCCCCGCTGGCCGACCTCAAGGTCGGCCAGGAAGCCGAGATAGTCCGGCTCGCCGAGCACGACGGCGAGCTCCTGCACTGGTTCTACGACGAAGGCTTCACTCCCGGCGCGCACGTCGTCATCCTTGAGGCACAACCCGCCGCCGGGCAGTTCAAAGTGCTGCTCGCCGGCAACGAGCGTGCGATCGGCGAGAAGGCCGCGAACGGCCTCTACGTTCGGCTCAGCTAGAC
>JALYRA010000022.1 GCA_030855545.1 Actinomycetota bacterium
AAGCTGCTGCTCCTCGACGAGCCGACCGCCGGGATGAACCCGCAGGAGACCGCCGACTTCACCGCGTTCGTGCGCAAGCTGCGCGAGGAACGGGCCTTGACCGTGCTGATGATCGAGCACGACATGAAGGTGGTGATGGGCATCTCCGACCGCGTCACGGTGCTCGACTACGGCGAGAAGATCGCCGAGGGAACGCCGCGGGATGTCCAGAAGGACGACCGCGTGATCGAGGCCTACCTCGGGAAGGGCGCCACCAGTCATGGCTGAACCCGCCGCCGGCAACGGTGTCGTCCTCGAGCTCGACGACGTGCACACCTACTACGGCGCGATCCACGCCCTCAAGGGGATCTCACTCAAGGTGCACGACGGCGAGGTGGTGACGCTGATCGGGGCGAACGGCGCCGGCAAGTCGACCACGCTCCGCTCGATCAACGGCGTCAACCATCCTCGCGAGGGCCGGATCACCTTCCGTGGCAAGGACATCACGAACGCTCCGCCGCACGCGATCGTGAAGATGGGGATCTCGCAGTCGCCCGAGGGCCGCAGGCTCTTCCCGCGCATGAGCGTGATCGAGAACCTCGAGATGGGCGCGTTCCAGCGCGACGACAAGCAGAACTTCTCGGAGGACATGGATCGCGTCTTCGATCTCTTCCCGCGCCTCGCCGAGCGGAAGCAGCAGCAGGCCGGGACGATGTCCGGCGGCGAGCAGCAGATGTGCGCGATCGGCCGTGCCCTGATGGCGCGGCCGAAGCTCCTCCTCCTCGACGAGCCGTCGATGGGCCTCGCGCCGATCTTCGTCGAGAGGATCTTCGAGATCGTCGCCGAGATCAACGCCCAAGGCACGCCGATCCTGCTCGTCGAGCAGAACGCGCTGATGGCGCTCGACGCGGCCAGCCGCGGCTACGTCATGGAGACGGGAGTAATCGCTCTCGAGGGCCTGGCGAAAGACCTGCGCGAGAACGAGCAGGTCCGCAAGGCCTACCTCGGCATCGGCTAGGGCGCGACGAAACGAGCTTGTGTTGTTTCAACACAAGCTCTCGGCAACCCGCACGGTTGCGTGGGTCGAACTGCGCTTGTGTTGTTTCAACACTATGTCCTGTCGTCCGCCCCGACCTCGAGCGGGAAATACGGGGGCGCGACGAGGTAGCCGATGCGCGCCTCGCCGCCGGCACGGCCGTGGGCCATCTCGAGCGCGCTCGAGATCCCGTGCGTCGGGACGAAGCCGAACGTCCGCGCCGCCTGGTGGTCGCGGCAGCCGGCGATGACGACAGAACCGAGGCGGTCGAGTGCGGGCCGGCAGCTCTCCCAGTCGACGTAGGGGAGGAGCGGGTGGCAGGCGCGCCCCGCGCGGTACTCGGCGAGCCCGCGTTCGTCGGTCGCCGCCGCCCGCTCGTCGCCGACGAGGTCGGCCGCGGTGCGCCCGTCACGCAACGCATGAAAGAGCAGCCGGTACGGATCCTGCGTCCCGGCAGCGAAGTGCCGTGAGAACCGGTGCAGGATGACCGCCGTGCCGCCCTCCGCAACCGGAAATGCGTCTCGCCAGAGCCGCAGCGCGAGGCCGAGCGCGACCGCGGTGACCGTGATCGGATTCAAGCGCTCGCGGGGAGAGTGATGGTGCTTCCACGGCATTCCGATCACGACCGCGTCGAGCGGCTGCTCCACCCTGACCGAGCGGCGCGCGATGCTGCGCAGCAGCGCCTCGGCATGCGCCACCGACGGCGGCCCGGCGAAGGCGGCGGTCGCCGTCAACTCACGCGGGAGATCCTGGAGGAGGCGCCGCCGGAACCCCGACGGCAGCAGCGAGAACCGCCGGAGCCGCGAGGTCGCGAGCTGCTCGAGCGAGCCGTCCTCGTACGGGTAGCCGCGGAAGCGGCCGAGCAGCCGGGGCGGATTGAGCACGAGCGAGGCGCCGATGAGCGGGACGCGCGTCGCCAGCGCCCGCTCGACTCCGAGCCCGAGCTGCCAGCCGCGGGCCGCTGCGGTTTCGAGCAGCGAGTAGGCGGTCGCAGCGCGTAGCGTCTCGGGGCCGCACGCGCCGAGCAGCGCTGCGGGCCCGCCGTGCAGCACGGTCTCAGCCGCGGTGACCGAGACGACGAGATCGGTCTCCACGAGCAGCTTGTTGACTCGCAGCGGCATTCGACCCGCGTCGCCGACGTGCACGAGGTCGGGCGACTCCGCGTCGTGCACCGCGACGTCCCCATGGAACCGGCGCGCCGATTCCGGTGCGACGAGCGCCTCGAGCTCTCGCTGACCTGCTCGGCGGTTGAGACCGCCGGCGACGAGGATCGTCTGCTGCCGCGACGGCACTCCGAGCCGCTCGAGTTCCTCGAGCACCGCAGCGAGGGCGTGCCGCCGCGGGTCGCCCGGGGCGCCGGGAAGCGGCAGCTCGGGCGGCTCGACGACGATCGTGACACGGCCGCCGCGCGTGACGAGCGCCTCGAGCGGCGAGCCGGAGAGAGGAAACCGAAGCGCGTCGCGCACGGCCGCGGCCACCTCGACGACGCCGGTGGACGGAGGCGGCGACCGGAGCACGAGGGCATCGATGGGCGCGTTCACGACCGCGACGCGAGAGCCTGAGGGGATCGCGACGCGCGGCACTACGGAATGTGGCGGTAGAGCCGCAGGAACGTCGTCCGGAAGCCGCGGGCCGGCCAGAAGCGCGACGCGAGCAGGTTCGTGACGCGCCAGTCGGTGACCATCGTCTCGTAGCCGTGCTCGCGCGCCCAGGCGAACGAGCCTTCCGTCAATGCGAGGCCGGCGCCTGAGCCGCGCACCTCCGGGTCCGTCGCGGCCCAGCCGAGCAGCGCCGCGCCCTCGGGCCGCGCGAGCCCGGAGTGAACGCTCGAGCGCTCGACCGGAACGACCTGGAACGCGCCGACGAGCCGGCCGTCGCGCTCGGCGACGAGATCACCGATCTCGTCCTTCGCGAGGTCTTCGAGGAGCTCCGCGCGCAGCTCGTCGCGAGTTTCTCGTGCGATCCCTCGCGCGAAGACCGGCGACTGCGCCTGATGATCGGAGAGGAGCGGGGCGAGGTCGAGGAGAGCCTCGATGTCCGCCGCGGTCGCGAGGCGCACACCGTCCGGCCAGCGTCCCTCCGGCGTCGCCTGGATGCCGTACGCGTGTTGCTGGCCGAAGCCGACGCGCGCCCAGGCATCGACGAGCGCAGGTTCGGACGCGGGAACGACGGCGTAGTGGCGAGGCCGGTCGTCGTCGTCGACCCACCCGCCTGCCGCGGCGCCGTAGAGGTCGCGCAGATCCTCGGGCTCCTCGACCGCGTGCCCGGCTAGCTCGACCCAGACGTTCGCTCCCCAGATCTCGTCGCTCTTGCGGACGCCGAGGAGGTAGCCGGTGACGCGTCCGTCGCGCAGCGCGACGGCTCCGGATGCGCCCTCCGTTTCCGCGAGCGCCAGGATCTCCTCGCTCGCCGCTGCGAGATCCTCGTACCGCTCGGGCAGCAGCGGCTCCGCCTGCCGCTGGGCGCGATGACGTGCGGCGAGCAACTCCGCGGCGGCCCCGATGAACTCGTCGGAAAATGGGCGAATCTCGAGGCGTGCCATCGCCGCGAGACGATAGCTTGGACGAGTGCCGAAGACCCTCACAGGCCAGGAGCTGCAGCTCGACGACGGCCCCGCGCGCGACTCGGAGCTCTTCCTGGTCGACGGCAACAACCTCGCCTACCGCGCGTTCTTCGCGCTTCCGGAGGAGCTCGCCACGAGCGACGGATTCCCGACGAACGCGCTGCTCGGTTTCGCGAACATGCTCTTCAAGCTGCTCTCGGACTACAAGCCGAAGGGCGTCGCCGTGGCGTGGGACTCGCGCCCGACGCACCGAGCAGCGGTCGCGCAAGCGGGTGACGTCGTCTACAAGGAAGGCCGCCGGCCGATGCCGGACCTCCTTCGCGAGCAGTTCCCACACTTCCGGCCGATCGTGGAGGCTTTTGGCTACCGCAATCTCGAGTTCGAGGGCTGGGAGGCCGACGACGTGATCGCGACGCTCGCGACCCGCGCCGACGGCGCCGGTGTGAAGACGACCGTCGTCTCGACCGACCGCGACGCCTTTCAGCTGTGCTCGGCGAACATCGCGCTGATGATGACCCCGCGCGGCGTCGCGGACGTGAACGTCTACACACCCGAGCGGGTCGAGCTCCGCTACGGCGTCCGCCCCGACCAGGTACCGGACTTCATCGGGCTCAAGGGCGACACCTCCGACAACATCCCGGGCGTCCCGGGGATCGGCGACAAGACAGCGGGCCAGCTGATCGCGCAGTACGGCTCGCTGGAGGAGGTGATCGCGCACGCCGACGAGCTCTCGCCGGCACGGCGCAAGAACATCACCGAGTTCGCCGATCAGGCGCGGATGTCGAAGGAGCTCGCGACGATGCGTCGCGACCTCGACATCGACTTCGACCCGTCCCAGATCGTGCTCCAGCCGCCCGACCGCTCGCAGCTCGCCGAGATGTTCCGCCGCTATGAGTTCCGCGGCCTCCTGAACCGGATCGAGGACCTCGAGGACGCGCTCCCGTCGGCCACGCCAACGCCCATCGACGGCATCGTCGTTACGTGGCGCGAGGGCGAGCTGCCTCGCGAAGCCGGCACGGTCGGGTACGCGAGCGATGGAGACCGCGCCGCCGTGGCGACGGGCGCCGAGGTGATCGTCGCCCCGAAGCCAAGTAACAAAGTGTCACTTGGCCAGCTGGTCGTCCACGACGCCAAGTCGCTCCGGGTGGACGCCGCGGAGGACACGTTGATCGCGGCGTACCTGATCGAGCCGGGGCGGGCGACCTACGACCTCGACGAGCTCGCCGCGGAATACGGCGTCGCGGTTCTCCCGGAGCCCGCCACAGAGGAGGAAACCGCAGCGCTCATCCGCCGGGCCGAACTACCGCGCCGCCTCGCGCCAGTGATGCTCGAGCGTGTGATCGAGCGCGGGTCGGAACGGCTCTACCGGGAGATCGAGCTGCCGCTCACAGCTGTGCTCGCGTCGATGGAGGACGCGGGCGTCAAGATCGACACCTACCGGATGGGCGAGATCACGGCCCGCCTCGCCGATCGGGTCGAAGAGCTTGAAGCAAACGCGCTCGAGCTCGCGGGCGAGGAGTTCCTGCTCGGCTCGACGCAGCAGGTGGCGCGGATCCTGTTCGAGAAGCTGCAACTGACGCCCGGCCGCAAGGGCAAGACGGGCTACTCGACGGACACGCGCGTACTCCGCTCGATCCGTGGCGAGCACGAGATCGTGGAGGTGATCGAGGAGTGGCGCGAGCTCTCGAAGCTCGTCAACACCTATCTCCGGCCGCTACCGCTCCTGCTCTCGGAGGCCGACGGGCGCCTGCATACGACCTTCAACCAGGCGGCGGCCTCGACCGGGCGCCTCTCGACGACGAACCCGAACCTGCAGGCGATCCCGATCCGCACGGAGCTCGGCCGCGAGATCCGCTCTGCCTTCGTCGCCGAGGAGGGCCACCGCCTGATCTCGGCCGACTACAGCCAGGTCGAGCTGCGCATCCTCGCCCACGTCTCCGGCGAGCCGAGGCTGCGCGAGGCCTTCGCGCGGAACGAGGACATCCACGCGGCGACCGCGGCCGAGGTGCTCGGCAAGGATCCAGCGGAGCTGACGAAGGACGAGCGCAACGTCGCCAAGATGGTCAACTTCGGGATCATCTACGGGATCTCGGCGTTCGGCCTCTCCGAGAACCTCGAGATCCCGCGCGAGCAGGCGCAGGAGTACATCGATACCTACCTGGCGCGCTTCCCGCACGTCCAGGACTTCATCCAGCGAACGATCGAACAGGCCGAGCGCGACGGCTACGTGACCACGCTGCTCGGCAGGCGTCGGCCGATCCCGGAGATCCGTGTCCGCAACCGGCAGACGCGGGCGCTCGGCGAGCGCCTCGCGGTCAACTCGGTCATGCAGGGAACCGCGGCGGACGTGATCAAGGTGGCAATGATCCGCATCCACGACCGCCTGCGCGAGGAGGGGAGAAGCGGCCGCCTCGTCCTCCAGGTGCACGACGAGTTGCTGCTCGAAGCGCCCGAGACCGAGACGAGCGCGATCAAGGAGCTGCTGCGGAAGGAGATGTGCGGCGCCTACCCGCTCGACCCGCCGCTCGCCGTGGACGTGGGGGTCGGCGACGACTGGAACGAGGCGAAGAGTTAGAGCCCGCACGCGGCGCGTTACCCCTCGACGGGGCCCGGAAGAACGCGCAGACCGGCCTCGCGCAGGCTCGGGCGGTTGACGTCCTCGACCGCATCGAGAGCGCGTGGGAGCGGATCGCGCGTGGACGCCGTCAGGCGACGAACGGCGAGACGATCCCGCTCAACGAGCTGGAACGACACGCGACGCAGAATCGAGCGATCTTCGGGCTATACTCCGCGTCTCGCATGGCCAACGACACGATGGAAAAGCCGATCGAAGCCGAGGAAGGCGTCTGGGTAACCGGGCCTGACGGCGACCTGATTCCCGACTACGAGTCGACCTTCCCGACGATCAACGAGGGCGAGGTCGTGCACGGCACGGTCGTCCGCGTCGACAAGGACGAGGTGCTCGTCGACATCGGCTACAAGTCGGAGGGCGTCATCCCGGTCGCGGAGCTTTCGATTCGCCGCTCGGTCAACCCGGCCGACGAGGTCTCGGTCGGCGAGGAGATCGACGCGCTGGTGCTCACGAAGGAGGACGCCGAAGGGCGCCTGATCCTCTCGAAGAAGCGCGCGCGGTTCGAGCTGGCCTGGAAGAAGATCGAGGCCGCCGCCGAATCCGGCGAGCCTGTTATCGGCCGCGTGATCGAGGTCGTCAAGGGCGGCCTGATCCTCGACCTCGGCGTCCGCGGCTTCCTGCCCGCGTCGCTCGTCGACATCCGCCGCGTCCAGGACCTGGACGAGTTCATGGCGACCGAGCTCCGCTGCAAGGTGATCGAGCTCAACCGCTCCCGCAACAACGTCGTCCTCTCCCGTCGCGCCGTCCTCGAGGACGAGCGCAAGGATCAGCGCCAGATGATCCTCGACCGGCTTAACCCGGGCGACGTCGTCGAGGGCACGATCTCGAACATCGTCGATTTCGGCGCCTTCGTCGACCTGAACGGAATGGACGGCCTGATCCACATCTCCGAGCTCTCGTGGAGCCATGTCAACCACCCGTCGGAGGTGCTCGAGATCGGCCAGGACGTCAAGGTCAAAGTGCTCGACATCGACCGCGAACGCCAGCGCATCTCGCTCGGTCTCAAGCAGACGCAGTCCGATCCGTGGCAGCAGGTGCTCGAGAGCTACTCCGAGAACGACGTCGTCGAGGGTCGCGTCACCAAGGTCGTCACGTTCGGCGCCTTCGTCGAGATCCTGCCCGGCGTCGAGGGGCTCGTGCACATCTCAGAGCTTGCGCAACACCACGTCGAGAACCCGCGCGAGGTCGTCTCGCAGGGCGACGCCGTCAACGTGCTGATCCTCGAGGTCGACGCCGAGCGGCGCCGTCTCTCGCTCTCACTGAAGCGGGTCGAAGAGGGGCAGGAGCCGCTCCCGCGCGCAGACGGCGGCGAGTCCGTGCACCTGACGCCGAACCTGAATCTCTCCGAGGACGTCTTCCCGGCGGGTGCGGTTGCGCTGGACGACGACACCGCTCCGCCGCTCGAGGCTGCTGAGGACACCGATTTTCCCGAGGCCGAAGCTGCCGACGCGTCCGAGGACGAAGCGGCGGTCGAGCCCGAGGCCGAGGCGGAGCCCGAAGCCGAGGCCGAGCC
>JALYRA010000036.1 GCA_030855545.1 Actinomycetota bacterium
GCGCGAGGCCGACCCGGTGCTTGCGGAAGGCGGGTACGACCGCCCACGTCGTCAGCCAGCCTCCGGACGCGCGCGCGCCGCGAACGCAGAGGTCGGCGGGGATGACGCCGAGGATCCCCACGATCTCGCCGTCGGCAGTGGCCGCGACGACGGAGAGACAGTCGTCGTCCCGCGGGTGCTGCCAGCGCAGCAGGTCCTCGTCGGTCGCGAGCACGTGCCCTCGCTTCCACTCGGCGTCGATGAAGGCCTGGAGCTCGCCGATCTTCGCGGCCGGCCACCAGTCGATCTCGACCTCGCCGAGGTCGGCCATGCCCGCTACATCACCTCGCCCCCGGCCACCGGGAAGTTGGCGCCGGTCACATAGGAGGCCTCGTTGCTCGCGAGGTAGACGACGGTCGCCGCCACCTCCTCGGCGGTCGCAAGCCGCTGCGCCGGGATCCGCAGACCCATCGCGCGGCGGCGATTGTCGGAGGTGGAGTCCCACTGCTCGGTCATCACCGCGGACGGTGAGACGGCGTTGACCGTGATCCCGAGCGGCGCGAGCTCGACGGCCATCGCCTTCGCGAGCCCCCAGAGGCCACTCTTGCCTGCGACGTATCCGGCCGTCCCCTGCGGCGGGACGCCCCACATCGCCGTCGTCAGCACGTGGACGATCCGGCCGAAACCGCGCTCACGCATGCCCGGCACGAGCTCCTGTGTCAGCGTAAACGTGCTCTGGACGTAGGTCTGCCAGTAGCGGTCGACCTCGTCCCACTCCAGTTCGAGCAGCGGCTTCCGGTCGATCGACGGCGTCGCGTTGTTGACGAGGATGTCGACCCGGCCGAAGCGCTCGAGGGCCGCCTGCGCGAGCGCCGACGCGCCTTCCTTCGTCGAGACGTCGGCCTGGACCGCAATGCTCTCGCCACCACCTGCGACGATCGCGGCGACGACCTCCTCGGCCGCCTCCGGCCGCTCGCGGTAGTTGACAACGACGCGGGCACCCTTCTCGCCGAACGCCCGCGAAACGGCCGCGCCGATACCCCGGCCGCCGCCGGTGACGACCGCGACCATCTCTTCCCACGGAACCGTCTGCACGGTTGCCAGCATCATCACCTTTGCCTCTCCGGTGAGCCCGACTGCGCCGGACTCGGTTCGAACGGTTGTCTCGAGCACGAGCGTCCTCAGCGATTCTGACTTGTGCGCGATCTTGACGACGACCTCGATCGTCTCACCCACGTACACGGCAGCCTGGAAGCGCATCGTCTGCGAGAGCCAGATCACTCCGGGGCCGGGCAGGATCGTGCCGAGCACCTTCGACAGGAACGCGCCGACGAGCATCCCATGCACGACGCGGCCGCGGAAGCCGTTCTGGCGCGCGAACGAGTCGTCGAGGTGCAACGGGTTGTCGTCGCCGGAGAGCGCGACGAAGGCGTCGACCTCCTCGGCGGTGACGGTGTGGCTCCAGCTGACGCTCTCGCCCTCGACGAGAGACGCGAACGGCCTCGAGGTCACTGCGCTTCGTGCTCTGCGAGGAACTCCTCGATCGCCGGCACCGACTGGAGGTCCAGCATCGCGTCGGCCGGAATGCGCACGCCGTATTCGAGCTCGAGGGCGAGCATCAGCTCGAGCTGCCGGAGCGAGTCCCAATTCTCGAGGCTCTCGGTCGACGCGTCGTCACCGATCTCCGACGCGGGAACTTCGAGCACGCCGGCGAGAACGTCTCTCAGCCGGTCATGCATTCGATCCCACCTTGATCGCTATCTGCGGCGGCGCCTCGATGCCGCCGGTCTGGAGATCGCGCTGGAAGACTCCGTCGCCCGCGGCCTCGAAGCCACGGTCGGCGTAGAAGCCGGCGGCAAGTCCGTTCTTGGCAGTCGGCTCGAACAGGCCGACGAGGGTGGTCGCACCGCGCGCAGAAGCTCGCTCGGCCAGGACGGCCAGGAACGCGTCCTCGAGTCTGCGGCCGAGGATGCGGCAGCTCATCAGGAACGTGTCGACCACGGCGTGCTCGCCCTCGTGGTGGAGGATCGCGAGGCCCGTGATGCCGCTGTCGCCGAAGCGGTCGCGCACGGCCAGCGTGAAGAGCTCGTAGTCGGAGTCGGCGATCATGCGCTCGAGATCGGCGGCGGTGTAGCGCTTCGTCGTCGCGTTGAACTGGTTCGTCCGCTGACAGAGCTGCGCCGCCCGCGCGAGCGACCCCTCGTGGACGGGCTCGATCATCGCTTCCTGCTCGAGCGAGACGAGGAAGTCCTCGACTGAAACCGCGGCTTGCTGAGACTGCCGTCGCCGGCCCTGCTCGCGATAGCTCGCCGCGCGATTCTGATCGGCCTCCGTCGTCGAGATGCGCGCGAACCACGGCGCGGCGCGGAGGAACGCCGGGTAAGCCGACGGGTCGGCGGGCAGCTCCGGCACGAGCACCTCGGGACACGCCTGTTCGACCCAGGTCCGCTCGACCGGGCTGTCGTCGAGGAAGACGAAGCTGTCGAGCCCGAGGCTGAGCTCCTCGGCGATCTCGCGGAGATTCGTCGCCTTGTCCTGCCAGTTGACGCGCTCCGCTGCGAAGTGCTCGCGCCGCAGGAGCATCCCGGGATGCCGCTCGAAGACCTCGAAGGCGTCGTCGGGATTGTTCTTGCTGCAGGCGACGAGCAGCACGCCGGTGTCGTGGAGCTTGAGGAGCTCACGTTGGAGATCCTGGAACGCCAGGCCGACGCCTTCCTCGCCGATCTCGATCCCCCCCAGCCCGGCCTCGCCGATGACGCCGCCCCAGAGGAGCCCGTCGAAGTCGAGGGCGACCACCTTCTTGGCGCGACCTCGATA
>JALYRA010000039.1 GCA_030855545.1 Actinomycetota bacterium
GATCGGAAGGGCGAGGCTTCAGTTCGGCGACGGCGAGGAGCTACGGTGCGCGCTCGACGGCGTCGACACGCTCTACAACACGTACTGGGTCCGCTTCGTCCACGGCGGCACGACCTTCGAGCGGGCCGTCGCGAACACCCGTGTCCTGCTCGACGCTGCGCGTGCTGCCGGCGTGCGGCGCATCGTCCACGTCAGTGTCACGCAGCCGTCCCTCGAGTCGCCGCTGCCCTACTTCCGCGGCAAGGCCGAGGTCGAGGCCGACGTGGTCGCATCCGGTCTCCCCCACGCGATCGTCCGGCCGACTCTCGTGTTCGGACCGCGCGACATCCTGGTCAACAACATCGCGTGGGGACTCCGCCGGGCACCCGTCTTCCCCTTGGCGGGTAACGGCGCCTACCGCGTCCAGCCCGTGTCCGTCGAGGACGTGGCGACGATCTGCGTCGACGCGGCCGAGCGCAGCGACGACATCGTCCTCGATGCGGCCGGACCGGAGACGCTCACCTACGAGGAGCTGGTTCGCCTCGTGGCGGCAGCGGTCGGCGCCCGCAGCCGGATCGTGCACTGGCCGCGCGGCGCGGTTCTGGCCCTCGCCCGGCTCATCGGGAGCATCCGCCGCGACGTCCTGCTCACGCCGGACGAGCTCGCGGGTCTCGAGGCGGGCCTGCTCGTGTCCGGGGAGCCGCCGCTCGGCACCGCGAGCTTCCGTTCCTGGGTCGCCGCGAACGGAGAGGGGCTCGGGCGAGGGTACGTGTCCGAGCTCGCGCGGAACTTCCGTCCGTACGATCCGCTCTGATGGCTCGCTCCGAGCTCACCGTCGACCTGGGCGCGATCCGCCGGAACGCGCGGACGCTGCTGCGTGCGCTCCAGGGTGCGGAGCTCTGGGCCGTCGTCAAAGCCGACGGCTACGGCCACGGGGCGGCGGATGTCGGAGGCGCCGCGCTGGGGGCCGGCGTCACGGCGCTCTGCGTGGCCACGGTGCCGGAGGCGCTCGCGCTGCGGCACGAGCTCGGGTCGGTGCGGACGATCGTGATGGGCCCGGCAACGAGCCGCGAGATCGCCGATGCGCGCGACGCTGGCGTCGAGCTCGTCGTCGCCGACGGCGAGATCCCCGAGGGCGTGCGCGTTCATCTCAAGCTCGACAGCGGCATGGGGCGCTGGGGTCTCGCGGAGTTTCCCGCTCCCGAGCGCGACGTCGTCGGCTTGATGAGCCACTTCGCTTCAGCCGATTGCGATGCTGCCTACACCGAGCAGCAGATCGAGCGCTTTCGCGCGGCGACTGAGACGTTTGCCGGGCTGACACGGCACATCGCGAACAGCGCCGGGGCGCTGCGCTACCCGGCCGCGCGGTTCGACGCTGCGCGCTGCGGGATCGCGCTCTACGGTATCTCGCCGTTCGGCACCGATCCGTCGGAGGACGGGCTCGAGCCTGCCTTGCGCTGGGACTCCGAGCTCGCGCAGGTTCGCCTCGTCCAGACCGGTCAGTCGACGGGGTACGGCCGGCGCTGGATTGCCGAGCGGCCGACGTGGGTCGGGATCGTTCCCGTGGGCTATGCGGACGGGTTCCGGCGCGACCTGACGGGAACGGTGGTGCGCGTGGCGGGCGAGCCGCGCCGTGTGATCGGAACGATCTCGATGGATGCGTTCGCCGTCGAGCTCGATCGGGAGCTACCGGTCGGTGCGCCCGTGACGCTGCTGGGGCACGGCGTCATGGCCGAGGCGCACGCGCGCGTCGCGGACACGATCGGCTACGAGATCGTCACCGGGATTCGAAGCTCTCCCGAGCGTGCGCGCCGAACTGTCGTTGACAGTTGATACCCCTAGGGGGTATCATCTGGGTATGGAGATGACCTACACAGTCAACGGAATGACGTGCGGCCACTGCAAGGCCGCCGTCGAGCAGGAAGTCGGGAGCGTCCCGGGCGTCGAAGCGGTCACCGCAGATGTGGACACGAAGCTCGTGGTGGTGCGCGGCGAAGGCCTCGAAGACGGGGCGATCCGTGCGGCGATCGACGAAGCCGGCTACGAGGCAGCGTGACGCGAGTCGCGCTCTTCGGCGCCGGCCTCGCCGGCGTCTTTCTCGCTGCGCTCGCGCTTGGCAGCGTTGTCGGCATCGGTGAGCGGACGGTCGCAGACGCGGAAGCGCACGGCGGCCCGGCCGCGCCGGCCGGCCTCGCGGTCGAGCAGGACGGTTACCGGCTCGTCCAGGAGCGCGAGACGCTCGTCGCCGGCCGCGCTCAGCCCTACATTTTCTCGATCCTCGATGCCGACGGCTCCGTCGTTCGCGGTTACGACGTCGACCACGAGAAGCGGCTGCATCTCATCGTCGTCAGCAGGCCCCTCGGCCGCTTCATCCACGTTCATCCGCGGCAGCGGTCGGACGGCGCCTGGGCTGTGTCGTTGACCCTGCCCGAGAAGGGCTCGTACCGCGTCTTCGCAGACTTCACCACGGACGGTGAACGGCGCACGCTCGGGATCGACCTCGCCGGCCGCGGTGGCTCGAATCTCTCCGAGTCGCCGGTCTCGCCGTACGACGTTGCCCTCCGTCGCGATGGCGAGCGGCTCGAGTTCGACGTTCGCAAGGACGGCAAGCCCGTCGAGGTCGAGCGCTACCTCGGCGCCGGGGGCCACCTGGTCGTCCTCCGCGAGGGCGACCTTGCGTACATCCACGCGCACGCCGAGGAGAACGAGCTCGCCTTCGACGTGCCCTTCCCGAGCGAAGGCCGCTACCGCCTCTTCCTTCAGTTCAAGGTTGGCGGCACGATCGAGACCGTCTCGACAGCGGTGCGGCAGTGAGCGCGCTGCGGCTCGACCTCCCGATCGAAGGGATGACGTGCGCCGCGTGCGCCATCCGTGTCGAGAAGAAGCTGAACAAGCTCGAAGGCGTCTCCGCCGCGGTCAACTACGCGACCGAGCGCGCGTCCGTCGAGTACGACGGCGAGGCCGTCTCCCGCGAGGAGCTTGTCGCTGCGGTCGAGTCGGCCGGGTACCGGGCCACGCTGCCCGGCCAGGCCACCGAGGCCGCGGCGGTCGATCCCGCCGCGTTGCTTCGCCGCCGGCTACTGATCTCCGCGGTGCTGACGCTGCCGGTGCTCGCGCTGTCGATGATCCCTCCGCTCCAGTTCGACAGCTGGCAGTGGCTTGCGCTCCAGCTCGCGACGCCCGTTGTCCTCTGGGGCGGCTGGCCATTCCACCGGGCCGCGTGGGTCAACGCGCGGCACGGCGCCGCGACAATGGACACGTTGATCTCGGTCGGAACGCTCGCGGCGTGGGCCTGGTCAGTCGTTGCGCTCTTCTTCCTCGGCGCCGGCGATCCGGAGATGCGGATGCCGTTCGAGCTCTCTCTCGGCGCGGGTGGCGGCGGGGGCGAGCTCTACCTCGAGGTTGCCACGGTGGTCGTCGTCCTGATCCTGGCGGGCCGCTGGTTCGAGGCGCGCGCCAAGAGAAGCGCCGGGGCCGCGCTGAAGGCGCTGCTCGAGCTCGGCGCCAAGGACGTGGCCGTGCTCAGCCCCGACGGCGAGGAACGGCGCATCGCTGTCGAGGAGCTCCGTGCGGGCGACATGTTCGTCGTCAGGCCTGGCGAGAAGATCGCCACGGACGGCATCGTCGAGACCGGCGAGTCGACGGTCGACACCTCGCTGCTGACGGGTGAGAGTGTCCCCGTCGAGATCGGGCCCGGCGACCAGGCGATCGGCGCGACGGTGAACGTCGGCGGGCGGATCGTCGTTCGCGCGACGCATGTCGGTTCCGACACCGCAGTCGCGCAGATCGGCCGCCTGGTGACGGAGGCGCAGGCGGGCAAGGCGCCGGTGCAGCGGCTCGCCGACCGAGTCTCCGCCGTCTTCGTGCCGATCGTGATCGCAATCTCGGTCGCGACCCTCGGTTTCTGGCTCGGGACCGGGTCGGACGCTGCGTACGCCTTCGCAGCCGCGGTCGCCGTCCTCATCATCGCGTGCCCCTGCGCGCTCGGGCTCGCGACGCCGACGGCGCTCCTTGTCGGCTCCGGTCGCGGCGCGCAACTGGGCGTCCTGATCAAGGGGCCGGAAGTGCTCGAGCAGACGCGCCGGGCGACGACGGTCGTGCTCGACAAGACGGGCACGGTGACGGAGGGGCGCATGCGCCTCGCCGGCGTCGAGTTGCTCAACGGCGCAACCCGGCCGGAGATCCTACGGCTCGCCGGCGCGGTCGAGGACGCGAGTGAGCATCCGATTGCGCGTGCCGTTGCAGCGGCCGCACGTGAGGAAATCGGCCCGCTCCCCGCCGTCACGGGGTTTCGCAATCTGGCCGGCAAGGGCGTGATGGGTGTGGTCGACGGCGTCGAGGTCACCGTCGACCGCCAGGGCGTCCACTGGGGCGGCGAGTTGCGTGCGCGCCTCGTCGTCGAGGACACGGTGAAGCCGTCGAGCGCCGAGGCGATTCGCGAGCTGCGCAAGCTGGGGCTGACCCCGGTGCTTCTGACCGGTGACGCTGAGGCGACGGCCCGCCGCGTTGCCGACGAGGTCGGGATCGAACGCGTGCTCGCCGAGGTTCTTCCCGGCGAAAAGGCTGCGGAGGTGCTCAGGCTCCAGGCGGCGGGCGAGGTCGTCGCGATGGTCGGCGACGGCGTCAACGATGCGCCGGCGCTTGCTCAGGCAGATCTCGGAATCGCGCTCGGAACCGGTACCGACGTCGCGATCGAGGCGTCCGACCTGACGCTCGTCTCCGGCGACCTGCGCGCCGCGGTCGACGCGATCCGGCTTTCGCGGCGGGTCCTCGGGACGATCAAGGGCAATCTCTTCTGGGCGTTCGCGTACAACGTCGCCGCGATCCCGCTTGCGGTCGCCGGCCTGCTGAACCCGATCGTCGCGGCAGCGGCGATGGCGTTCTCGAGCCTCTTCGTGGTCTCCAACTCGCTGCGGCTGCGGGCTTTCAGGAGCGTGCGCGCGTGACACACGGCTACGACAAGGAGGCGCTCGGGAAGCGGTTGCGCCGGATCGAGGGGCAGGTCCGCGGGATCGAGAAGATGGTCGGGGAGGAGCGCTACTGCATCGACATCCTGACGCAGATCGGCGCCGCGATGACCGCACTCGAGAACGTCGGACTGAAGGTGCTGGACGAGCACGTGAACCACTGCGTCGCGGGCGCGCTCGCCTCGGGCGACGAGGTCGAGGCGCGTGCGAAGACCGACGAGCTGCTCGCCGCGGTGCAGCGGTTCGCGAAGACGCGCTAGGAGCGCTTGTAGCCCGAGCGGGCGACCAAGCGCGCGGCGAGGCTCGGGAAGAGAGCCTGCACGACGGCGAAGACGCGGTACCAGCGCGGCACGAAGACCTCGCGTTTGCCCGACTCGACCGCGTCTGCGATCCGCTCGGCCACGAGCTCCGGACCGATCACCGAGCGCCGGAAGAACGCGCTCGAGAGCACCGTCTTCTGGGGGAAGCCCTCGGTCTCGACGAACCCGGGCAGGACAGTGTGAACCTGGACGCCACGCGCGCTGAGCAGTCCTGCGAGGGAGCGCGAGAACGCGAGCTGCGCGTGCTTCGACGCCGCGTAGGGGCCGGCAGGCGCGAACGCGACCGTCCCCGCGACAGAGACGACATTGACGACGTGCGAGCCCGGCTGGAGCCCCGGCTCGAGCGCGCGAGTCATCCAGACGCCGCCGAGGTAGTTCGTTCGCAGTACCGCCTCGATCCGCTCGGGCTCGAGCGCGAAGAAATCGCCGCGCCCGGGGATGCCCGCGTTGTTGACCAGCAGGTCGACGCGCGGATGCCGCTCGAGGATGGCCGCCGCCGCTCGCTCGACCGCCTCCCGGTCGGAGACATCGACGAGCTCGTACTCGCCGCCTAGTTCGGCGGCCAGCGGCTCGAGCCGCTCCCGGCGGCGAGCGACGAGCACCGGCCGGTAGCCGCGCTTCGCCAGCTCGCGCGCAGTGGCCTCGCCGATGCCGCTCGAGGCGCCTGTGACGACCGCTACTTGCACACGCGAACGACGCGCTGGGCCTCTGCCTTGCGGCCCGCCGCGTCCGTGACGATCGCGCGCAGCGTGTGCTTGCCCTTCGCCGCCGTACCGCGTCGCCACGTCGTCGAGAAGATTCCGGCACCTCCGCGCTTGACGGTCGCCAGTGGCTTGCGGCCATCGAAGAAGCGGACCGAGCGCACGGCGCGGTTCGAGCCTGCGAGCACGACAAGTGGCGTACGAGCAGCGGCGCACTCATTCATCTCAGGCGTCACCCAGGTGACGGTCGGCCTGTTGACGACGCGGATCGGGCCGGACGCGAACGCGGTGTTCGGCAGCAGTTCGTCACCTACCGAGTCGACGTTTTTCGCCTCCTGGAAGTCGGCCGCCGAGGCGGTCAGCTGCCTGCGACCGGCCCGCAGCGCGGGTGCCTCTCTTGGCAGCGGGAAGAGTGCGATTCCGGATGCGACGTCGTACGCGGCGGCGCCGATGAGCGCGCGTCCATAACCGATCACGAGCGAATACGGATCGACTCCGGCTCCGTCGTCGACCACGCGCAATGCGATCGTCGGACGGCCCGCTGAGACGCGGCTCGTGAGCAGGCCGACGAGCGGCGGCCGTACGTCATCCACCCAGGCGCGCAGAACGTAGGCGCCTGCCCGGGAGCGGCCGGTGAACTCGTCGCGGCCCGAGTCGACGGAGACGTAATACGCCTTCGTGCGCGGGAAGACTGTCCCGGCGGCGCCGATGTCGAGCGGATAGTCGACCGTCAGGCTGTTCACGTTCACCGGCAACCCTGCGTAGCCCTGGACGTCGTTCTCGTCCGGCGAGCCGAGGAACCACGGGTGGATCAGGGAGCCTGGCGTCGACGCGATCACGGCCGCACCGACGTTGACCGCGGGCTCGTCGATCCGGATTCGATAGAGCGTCTCGCCGCCATCTTCGTTCACCGGCGCGGCGAAGTAGTTCGGCGCGGGGCCGAAGGCAGCGTTCGGGTAGCGGTAGGCGGAGACGCGCGAGGGCCCGCGGCGTGTATCGCCGGACTGAAGCTGCTGGAGCGGAAGGACCGGCGTCTGCTGCAACCCCGGCCGCGTCACGAGCGCCGCGTAGGGGACCTTCCGCGTGACGGCGCCGCGGCGGAGCAGCAGGAAGCCGTACGCCTCGCCCGTGCCGCGATCGGCCGCAGCGGTCGCCGTGATCGGCAACTGCACGTTCCCGCCCGGGGCGATCACGATCGCACCGGGAACGCTGACCGCGAAGCCGTCGGGATGCGACTGCGGCGAGACCTCGACCGACCAGGTGCCGGCGCCGTCGCCGGCATCGGACAGCGCGAGCAGAAGTGTCTTCGCGGCGGTGCCGCCGCTGACGTTCAAGTCGGCATAGGAGAGCGACACGGGGTCGCTGAACAGCTTCGGATCCGTGGCCGCCACGAGGTCGACGATGCCCGAGCCCGAGAGCAGGACCGGCGCCTCGACGTTGCGGGCGGTGTTGCCCCATGCGGGCGCAGCGGTCGAGACGAGAGCCGATTTGACGTTGTTGGCCGTCCAGTTCGGATGGCGTTGAAGCAGGAGCGCGGCGGCGCCGGCGACGTGCGGGGCAGCCATGCTCGTTCCGTCGAAGACGGCGAATGGCCCGCCCGCGCTGCGGAGCGTGGCGGAGAGGATCTGGCCGCCGGGCGCACCGACGTCGGGCTTGAGCAGATGGCCGAACGACGTGAGACCGCCGGACGAGAAGCTCGTGACGATCCCGCTCCGTCCGGTGACGAGATCCTGCGGCTCGCGGCCGACGCGGACGGTCGCCCGGCCGGCGCGGCCGCTCAGATACGCGCGCACCTGTTCGCCATCGAGGTCGGAGATCATCCCGCCTGGGACCGCGAGCTCGATCGGGACGACGTTCGCCTCGCCGGGCCGGTTGTCGACGAGGACGATGCCGATCGCGCCGGCGGCCTTTACGCGCGACGCCTTCAGCACGAAGGCGCACGTGCCGCGTGAAACCAGGGCGATCGCGCCCGAGAGCGAGCCGGCCGGAAGCGGCGACGTACCGCCGTTGAGGTTGCCGGGAGGCCCGCAGAGGTTGCGCGGAACCGGCTGGCCGTTCGTTCCCAGCACCGTGCCGATGTCGACGAGGGGCTGGTCGGCTGTCGCCCACGTCAGCGGAGGCGGGTCTCCGGCCGTGCGGATGAACGGGATCCGCGTCAGCGCCTCGGGAGCGCCGGGCGAGCTGATCGAGAGGGCGGGCGCGAAGACCTGAGAGTTCGAGAGAGCCGCCACCGAGATCGCGTCGGGCGCTGTGCCGGGCGAGCCGGCCGAGCCGAGGCCGTATTGGTCGCGGTCGTTGCCGGCGGAGATGACGGGGACGACGCCCGCAGCGACGACGTTCCGAATCGCCTCGACGAGCGCGTCGCTCACCGGGTCGGTCTGAGGGCCGCCGCCCGAGAAGTTGATCACGTCCATCCCGTCCCTCACGGCCTGTTCGAAGGCGGCGACGATCTCCGGCGTGTTGCTGATGTGGCCCACGGGCGTGGGCACGTTGAAGACGCGATAGTTGCCGACGTAGGCGCGCGGCGCGACGCCCGCGAGGCCGGCCGTCTCCGGATGATCCGTCCCGGCGGGAGCGGTCGTGTTCGCGTTCCCGGCTGCGATCCCCGCGACGTGCGTGCCGTGGAAGGACACCTTCGGATCGACGGCGAGCCGGCTGCGTTCGTCTGCGCCGGCGCCGACGAACGCGCGCGCCACGATCACCTTCGGTGACGTCCACTTCGTGCCGCCCTTCGGGAAGCCGGCCGGGTAGCTGAAGCCCTCGGGGTCGAAGAACCGGCTCGCCTGGTCGACGCCGTCGTCGACGACTGCGATCTTGATTCCCTCGCCGCTCCCCCCACCGGCGGCGGCGATGGCGCCGGCGCCGATCAGGCCGGGGCTGCGGTTGAGGGCCAGCGTGTAGCGATAGCTCGCGTAGACCTTGCGCGCGAACGAGAGCTTCGCTGCCCTCGGCAGCGCGGTCACCGGCAACTCGACGGCGATCCCGTTCAGGAGGACGGTGTAGTTGCGCTGCACCTTCGCGGCCGGGATCGCGCGCTTCAGTGTCGCCGCAGCCGCCCGCTGGGCGCGCTGGAGCTTCGCGACGTAAGCCCGCGCGGAGCGGCTCTGGACATTCAGGCGCCGGCTTGCGCCCGTGCTCGAAAGGCTGCGCGAGTACGCGGCGAGCGGCGGATCCTTCAGCGTCAGAATCACCGTGATCCGACCTTGTCGATGCGCCTTCGGGACGACGATCGTCCCGGCTCGGACGCGCGGAACCTCGATCTCCCCGTGCCGCCGGTCGATCGGCTGGAACCCCGCAGACGCGGTCGCCGTGGCCAGGAGCGCCACGCCGAGTGCGAGAGATCCGACCAGGCGGCGCACGGCGGCACAGTAGCCGTAAACTCGCGCCGTGGCCCGGTTCGAAGGCAAGCGCGCGCTCGTCCTCGGCGTGGCGAACAAGCGCTCGATCGCTTGGGCGGTCGCGCGCCGGCTCGCCGACGAGGGCGCCGAGCTCGCGTTCACATTTCAGGGCGAGCGGATCGAGAAGAACGTCCGTGAGCTCGCCTCCACAGTCGGCTCCACCCTCGTCACGCCGTGCGACGTGCGCTCCGACGATGACGTCGCGCGCGTCTTCCAGGAGACCGCCGAGCTCTGGGACGGCAAGCTGGACCTGCTCGTGCACTCGGTCGCTTACGCCGCCGCCGAGGATCTCGAGGGGCGCTTCACCGATACCCCGCGCGACCGCTTCTGGATGGCGGTCGACATCAGCGCCTACTCACTCGTTGCGGCAGCGCGCGCAGCCGAGCCGTTGATGGCGGCGGCGGGGGGTGGCTCGATCGTGACGATGACCTATCTCGGCGGCGAGCGTGCCGTGCCGCACTACAACGTCATGGGCGTGGCGAAGGCCACCCTCGACGCGTCGGTGAAGTACCTCGCCTGGGATCTCGGCGAGCAGGAGATCCGCGTCAACGCGGTCTCGGCCGGCCCGGTGAGGACGCTTGCCGCCCGCTCGATCGCGGGCTTCACCGAGATGGAGTCGATGTTCGTCGAACGTGCGCCGATGCGGCGTCACATCGACGCGGACGACGTCGCCGCCGCCTCCGCGTATCTGCTCTCCGAAGACGCGAAGAACGTCACTGGAACGACGCTCTACGTCGACGCCGGGTATCACTCGATGGGCATGTAGGGAACGACGCGCGCGCGGCTGAGTTCCGCGCGACGGCTGACCTCCTCGACGACCTCGGCAGAGGACGCCTCGAAGAGATGGAAGCAGGTCTCATCAGCGGGCAGGAACGTCGTGCGAACGTAGTGGACCGCCATGCCCTCGCGGGTGAGTTGCTCCGCGGCGGCACGCGCTCGACGTGCGGTTGCGCGCGCCTCGTCAGCACGCGACCGTGGCAGGTACACCTCGACGAGATAGCTCGGCACATCAGCTCCGGACGGACGGAGGGCGGACGATGTCCACCCTCCGTCCGTCAGACCTCAGCAGCCGGGAACGTTCCAGCCGGGATCGCTCTCCGGCTCGAGTCGCTGCGGCAAACCGACGGGAATGTCGAGAAACGTCACCCAGAACTCCAGATCGGTAGCGCCGACGTTGCGGACGCGATGAACATCCTCCGTGGGCTCGAGGGCGACCTTTCCCGCGGAGTAGGTCGCGCTCGAGCAGTCGGATTGATCGAGCGTCAACTCACCTGACTTGACGGTCACGAGCGCGGGGCCAGGGTGCAGGTGCCAGCCGCTTTGGCCTCCCGGAGCGAGGACGAACTTCTGGACCACGACATCGCCTGGACGCGAGCTGTTCTGCAGCTTGATCTTGAAGTGAGGCCCGAGCGTTCCGCGAGCCATGACGGTGCGCTCCTTGAAACCCGTCCCTGGCGTCGCCAGGGCCGTCGCCGCGATCACGACGCCGATCCCGGCGAGGAACGCTGCTCCGCCGATGAGCTTCTTCATGTCCTGCCTCCTTCAGTTGCTTGCGGAAGAAGGCTGGCGGAGCGCGAGGGGCCGCGAAAGCTGGAAACCTCAGCTCTTTGCGGCGAGCAGGCGCGCGAGTTCCGCGCGGGAGCGGACGCCGAGCTTGCGATAGACACGCGTCAGCGCCGTCTCGACGGAGTGCTCCGTGAGGAAGAGGGCTGCCGCAACCTCCCGATTCGTGCTCCCTTCGGCGACGAGCGCTGCGATCCGGCGCTCGGCCTCGGTCAGTTCGCCGCTCGAGGACGCGCGGCCGCCGATACGCGCCAGCTCGGCGCGCGTCTGCTCGGCCCAGAGCGGCGTGCCGAGCCGTTCGAAGCGTTCGAGCGCCTCCTCGAGCGTCGTGCGGGCGGCGCCGCGCTTCTTCGCCCGCCGCTGCGTCCTGCCGAGGGCGAGCAGCGTCCGCGCATGCTGGAACGGATCCGTGCTGCGACCGTGCTCGGCGAGCGCGCGCTCGAAGCTCGCGAACGCGGCCTGGAAGTCGCCGCGCGCCGCCAGCAGGAGCCCGCGGCTCCGCGCGAGGATGGCAAGTGCCCAGGCGCGGTCGAGCGCGTCGGCGCGCTCCTGCCACGTCGCGAGAATCTCGTCGGCCTCGTCGAGCTCGCCGACCGCGATCATCGCTTCGAGCAGGTCGCCGAGCTCGAGGCGCTGCGCCGGCTCGAGCATGAACGCGTTGCGGAGCTCGTACGAGCGTCTCAGGTACGGGAGAGCCGCAGCGGCGTCGCCCGCCGAAAGCTCCACGAAGCCGAGCACCCAGCCGTGGCCCGACTGCCCGATGCCGATGCCCTCGGCTTCGGCTGCGATCTGGCGCGTGCGTCGTCGATCCGGCCGCGGTGCGCAGCAATGATCGCAGCGGGAAACTCGTGCGGCGGGATCACGCGGCCGAGCTGCGTCCAGAGGTCCAGCGAGTCGGTCGTGTCGCGGTCTGCGTCCTCCCAGTTCGCCGCCCGGGACTCGAGCAGGCTCAGGTGCCACAGCGCATCCGCCTCCCCCGCGGCGTCGTTCCGCGCTTTGACGACGCCGAGAACCTCCTGGAAGAGGTCGCGCGCGCGATCGAGGTCAGCCGACCAGCTGAGCTGCCATCCATAGACCCACGTCGGACCGTCGTCGAGCGGCAACTCGGCCAGTTCTCGTTCGAGCGAGAGCGCCTCTCCCATCTCGGCGGTTGGGATCCCGCGTCCGCTGTTGAAGTGCATGAGGCCGTAGGCCGCGAGTGCGCGGCAGCGCAGAGCAGTGTCGCCGACACGCGAGGCGGCGCGGGCGGCAAGCTCTCCGTGCTCCATGCCACGCTCGAACCCCTCGGTGAACCGCATCAGTAAGGCTAGGCGGAGGTGGATGGCGGCTTCGAGCGCATCGTCGCCCTCAGCTTCCGACAGTGCTTCGCGGTAGAGGGCGACGGCATCCTGCGGGCTTGCCTGGACGCCGGCGAGATGTGAGACCATCGTTGCGCGCTCGTTGCCCGGGGCCGTTGCTGCACGCGCCTGCTCGAGCAAGGCGGTTGCCCGGTCGGTGTCCCCGGCGCGCTGGTGCATGTCGGCGCTGACGAGCAGACGCCGACGGGCGTCATCGGGACTTGTGGCGGGCGTGAGCCTGAGCGCCTGCTCCGCCAGCTCGGCGGCCGTCGCCGGCGCGCCGCGGGCGTGCGCCGCCTGCGCTGCCTCCTCGAGGATCGACGCGATCTCGCGACTCGGCTCGACGGTCGCGAGGGCGAGGTGCCGAGCTCGTTCCTCCGAGGTCGGAACGATCTTCGCGAGCCGAGCGTGCAGCGACCGCCGACGCGAAGGCGTCTGGCGTGCGGCGACCGCCGATCCGAGCAGCGGATGCGTGAATCGCAGGCGCTCCCCGTCCAGCTCGACGACTCGGGCAGCGAGCGTCTCGCCCAGACCGGCATCGGAACCGCGCCCGACGGCGGATTCCACGAGCGGCACGGTTGGATCAGCGAGCGCTGCGACAACCCGCGCGGTCTCGAGCGCCGCGGCGCTGAGGCCGTTGAGGCGCGCGTGCAGGAGCTCGTGCAGGTCGGAGGGAATCGGAAGCTCCTCGCCGAGAGCGAGCGTGCCGCCTCTGCGCTGGAGCGCGCTCGCAAGCTCTAGCGCGAAGAAGGGTTGCCTCCCGAGGTCTCCCAGAGCCTGATCAGCGTCGGCCGCGGGAACGTCGCGTCGAGGCGCGCGCGCAACAGCTCCTGAACGGCGCCCACGGTCAGGCCGCCCACCTCGACCGTTCGCAGCCGTCCTTCGGGCACGGCGCGGCGAAGCCAGGCCGGCAGATCGCCGCGAACGGCAAGCAGCGCCGCGACCCGCTCATCGTCGAGGCGGGCGAGCGCATATCGAAGCGCCGCGAGCGACGCGGCGTCCAGCCACTGGACGTCGTCGACAGCGAGACAGATGGTTCTGTCGCCGGCGAGCAGCCGCAACGTCCCGAGGAAAGCGGCGGCCACCGCGCGGTCATCGGCGTGCATCCCCGGCTCCCCGAGCAGCAGCGCTGCCTCGAGCGCCCGCTGTTGGATCGGCGGCAGCTCAGGCAAGACCTCGCCGGCGGCATTGCCGAGGAGGTCGGCCAGACCTGCGAACGAGAGCCCGGTCTCGGCCTCCGACGGTCGAGAGGACAGAATCCGGTATCCCTGGGCGGCCGCAGCATCGATACCGGCCAGCCACAACGTCGTCTTGCCGATCCCGGCCTCGCCCGACAGCACGGCGACGCCCGAAAGCTCCTCGGGGTCGTCGAGAAGCCCGACGATCGCTCCGAGCTCTTCGTTCCTACCGACGAGCTGGCGGTCCGTGACGGTCACGTCTCTCCCATTCTGCGCCGATCTCAGCGCGGGGTGAGGTAGGCGAAGCCCGCAGGCCTGCCGTCGCCGTACTTTACGATCATGCTGACGCCCAGGCTCGGCGCGCCTCGCGGGAGCCGCCGAGCGACGGCGAACGCTTCCGGCGATGCCGACGTCGAGTAGCCGAGCGGCCGCTCCCGCGGCGCCTGCATCGCGTAGTAGAGGTAGACGCTCCCCGCATAGACGTCCGGAGCCAGCACCGGCACCTCGAGCAGCCGCCCGGGCGGCGCTGCGGCCACGCGGGCGTAGACGGCATTGCCTTCGTCGGCGTTCAACGGGTCGTAGAGCGGCACCCAGAGGTCGACCGCGACGACCGCGACCGCGACC
>JALYRA010000013.1 GCA_030855545.1 Actinomycetota bacterium
GCGTGCGGCAGCGCGAGCTGCTCGTAGGTCTGCTCGTCCATGAACACGACCTCGTCGCCCGAGTCGTAGAGGTACTGCATGTTCTTGACCTCGGTGAAGACCCGCGGAAACTTCTCACCGGCCCTGAAGGTCTTGTCGACGACCGAGCCCGAGTTGATGCTCTTCACCTTCGTGCGGACGAACGCGCCGCCCTTGCCCGGCTTGACGTGCTGGAAGTCGAGGATCCGCCAGACCGAGCCTTCCAGCTCGATGTGCATCCCGGTTTTGAACTCGTTCGTGCTGACGACCTCGGCCACGGCGGCGCAGGTTACCGCACGGTGATCAGGCTCTTGTCGGCGTGGGTCAGCCGCTCGCTGCCCTCGTCCGTGACGAGCACCAGGTCTTCGATCCGGACGCCGCCGACACCGGGAAGGTAGATACCCGGCTCGCAGCTGATCACGTTGCCGGCCTCGAAGGTGTCGGTCGACTCGGCCCGCGCGGCGGGCGCCTCGTGAACGTCGAGTCCGATCCCGTGACCGAGGCCGTGCCCGAACTCCTCGCCCCACCCGGCCGCCGTGATCACGTCGCGCGCAGCGGCGTCGGCATCGCGCCCGCTGACTCCCGGGCCGTAGGCATCGAGCGCTTTCATCTGCGCGTCGAGGCACACGTCGTAGGCGCGGGCGAGCTCGTCCGGCAGGTCGCCGGTGGCGAACGTGCGCGTGCAGTCGGACGCGTAGCCGTCGACGCGGCAGCCGGCGTCGATGGTGACGAGCGTGCCGGCCGGAATCGGAACGTCGCGAACATCCGCGTGCGGGCTCGCCCCGTTCTCCGAGGCGGCCACGATCGTGTCGAAGGCGAGCTCGGAAGCTCCGAGCTCGTGAAAGAGCTCGCGCACGCGCCAGGCGATCTCGATCTCCGTCTTGCCGACGAACTGCTCCTCGGCAAGCGCGGCGAACATCCGGTCGGAGATCGCCGCAGCGGCGCGCATCGTCTCGATCTCCTCCGGCTCCTTGATCGCGCGCAGGCGCTCGACGAAGCCGGTCGTCGAGACCGTCTCGACACCGCCCGCCTGCAGCTCCTCGTGCGCGGCGACAGTGACGACGTGCGCCTCGATCCCGATCGTCTTGCCGGCCAGCCGTGTCGCGAGGTCGCCGATCACTGCGCGCGCGGTCTGCTCGAAGCTGACGCCGTCGAGCGCTCGCGCCTTCTGGGCGTAGCGGAAGTCGGTGAAGAGCGTCGCGTCGCCGGCAGGGTCGACCAGCACGGCTGCGTTCGAGCTCTTGAGGCCCGTCAGATAGAGAACATTGACGCCGTTCGTAACGAGGAGCGGCTCGTCGAGCAGGGCTGCGAGACGCTCGATCCTGCTCAACTCTGCTGCCCCAAAGGCGTCGCCGCCAGGAACTCGAGCGCCTCCCGGTAGCCGTCCGGGCCTTTGCCGAGCACGCGCTTCGATGCGAGATCGCCGATCACCGAGTGCCGCCTCCATTCCTCACGCTGTTCGATGTTGGACAGGTGCACCTCGACGACGGGCACCTTGAACAGCTCGACCGCGTCGCGGATTGCGTAGCTGTAGTGCGACCAGGCGCCGGGGTTGATGATGATCCCGTCCGCCCAGTCCAGGGCATCGTGGCACCAGTCGACGTACTGGCCCTCGTGGTTCGTCTGCCGGCAGCGGGTCGTGCACTCGAGCTGCTTCGACCACGCGTAGATCTGGCTCTCGAGCTCCGCGAGCCCGATCCCGCCGTAGTGGGTCGGGTCGCGCTTGTCGAGAGCATCGAGGTTCACTCCGTTGAGAACAGCGACGCGCACGGCCGCGATGCTACCCGGCGATCAGGGAATCGAGCGCCGCGCGCACGTCGGCGGCCGGGAGCTCGACGCCGATTCTCGGTTTTCCCGGCGCTTCGAGGAGGACGAGCCTCGGCACGCCGCCGACGACCTTCTTGTCGCGTGCGAGCGCCGCCCACGCCTCGTCGCGGTCGACCTTCACCCGCTCCGGATGTAGCGTTTCCTCGACCGCAGACGTGTCGAGGCCGGAGAGGCGCAACGCTGCGAGCAGGCCAAGCGCGACCGCCTTTCCATGTGGGAGCTCGAACCGCGCCGCCGCCTCGAGGGCGTGCGCGAACGTGTGGCCGAGGTTGAGCTGCGCGCGCTCGCCGCGATCGTGCGGGTCGCGGAGGCAGACGGCGGTCTTGAACGCGGCAGCCCGGCGTACCTGCGCGTCCCGGGGGAGCTCCCACAGCGGCTCACCGGCGAGGAGACCCGTCTTCACCACCTCTGCGAGGCCGTTCTCCAGCTCCGCTTCGGGCAGCGTCGCGAGGAGCGCGGGGTCGATCACCGTTCGAACCGGCCAGTGAAACGCGCCGACCAGATTCTTGGCGCCGGGGAGGTCGATCGCCGTCTTCCCGCCGATCGCGGCGTCCACCTGGCCGACGAGCGTCGTCGGCACCGCCGCCCAGTCGACCCCACGGAGGTAGGTCGCAGCGGCGAAGCCGGCCGCGTCGGTCGTGCAGCCACCGCCGAGCGCGACGAGCGAGCCGCCGCGCTCGAGCCGGAGGGCGTGCCAGAGCGCCTCGAGCGACTCGACGGTCTTCGCCTGCTCGCCGGGCGAAAGCTCGTGGACGGCGCGAACACGGGCGCCGAGCGCGAGCTGGACGTCCATGCCGTGGATGCCCGCGACGCGCGCGTCGCTGACGATCTCGACCGGCCCGTCGCCAGGGACGAGCTCGCCGAGGCGCTGGAGCGCGCCGACCTCGACGTCGATGCCGCCGGCGGCGAGAACGGCGCCGTCGAGGTCGCGGGTGCGTCCGTCTGCAGCATCGTCGTAGAGCGGCTGGCGCTGCTCGTACAGCGTCCGGAAGGCCGCCTCGTCC
>JALYRA010000073.1 GCA_030855545.1 Actinomycetota bacterium
GCTCCTGATCATGTCCGAGGAGCGGGCGAGCGAGCTCGGCCTGAAGCCGAAGGCGCGCATCATCGCCTCCTCGGTGACCGGGCTCGATCCCGAGATCATGGGCGTCGGTCCGATCGACGCCGTCAAGGTGGTGCTCGAGCGCGCCGGTATGACGATCGACGACGTCGACGTGATGGAGCTGAACGAGGCCTTCGCGGCGCAGGTGATCCCGGTCTGCAAGGAGGTCGGCATCGATCCGTTCGGCGAGAAGCTGAACCCGCACGGCGGCGCGATCGCTCTCGGCCACCCCTACGGGATGACAGGCGCCAGGATCATGTGCACGCTGCTGAACGATCTCGAGGCGGTCGACGGGACGATCGGCCTCGAGACGATGTGTGTCGGCGGCGGCCAGGGCATGGCGATGATCGTCGAGCGGCTTCGCTGAGCGAACAGCCCGACATCGCCGCGCTCGGTACCGTCGCGCGCGAGGTGGCGGCGCAGTGGGGCGTCGAGCTCGGGCCTCGGTTTCCGTTGGCATTCCACGGCTACGTGGCGCCGGCCGGCGACGACGCAGTGCTGAAGGTGACTCCGAAGGCCTACTGGGAGACCGACCTCGAGCCAGACGCACTCGCGCACTGGGGCGGTGACGGCGCTGTCCGGCTCCTCCGACACGACCGTGAGCGGCGCGCCTTTCTGCTCGAGCGCGCCCGGCCCGGCACGGACATCGCAGAGCTGCCGGACCGGGAGGCGACGGCGATCGCCGTCAAGGTTGGGCTGAAGCTCTGGCGGCCGGCCGGCGCCCCGTTTCACTGGATCGGCGACCACATTCACGGCTGGCTCGACGAGGAGCCGAACGAGCTGACGCCGCTCGCACGCGAGCTCGTCGAATCGCTCGAGATCGGCCGGACGACGCTCGTGCATGGCGACTTCCATCACCAGAACATCCTCGACGCCGGCGGACGCCACCTCGCGATCGATCCGCAGCCCTTCCTCGGTGAGCCGGAGTTCGACGTGCCGCCCTACCTCTGGAACCCGCTTCCGTGCCGTCTGCGGGTAGACCTGCTCGAGGCCCGGCTGGCCGCGTTCGTAGCTGCCGGGCTCGACGAAGAGCGGATCCGGAAGTGGACGGTGATCCGCGGCGCCTACCTCCAGCCGCAGGAGGCGGAGGCGCTCGCCGCCCTCGTTTCTTAAGCTGCCGGTAAGGCGGCGACGGCTAGCGTGGGCTCGATGAACTTCGAAGCGGTAGGGCGCCGGTACGCCGCGCTCGCGGGGCTGCTCGCGATCGGCGTGATGCTGGGCGTGGCGGAGCTCGCCGCGGCCGTGCTGCCGGACAGCCGGTCGCTCGTCGTCTCCGTCGGCGACGTCGTCATCGACAACGTGCCCGGTTGGCTCGAGCGAGCCGTGATCTCGACGCTCGGCAGCAACGACAAGCCGTTCCTGATCGCCAACATCGTCATCGTCTCTGGCCTCCTGGGCGCCGTACTCGGCATCCTGAGCGTCCGCCGGTTCCTGATCGGCGCGGCCGGTCTCACCGCGATGGTGGGAGTCGGCGTCGCCGCGGCCCTCGCCGACCCCCAGGCGGATGGAGCCGGCCCGGTCGCGGCCGGGCTGATCGCCGCGTCTGCCGGCATCGCCGCGCTCAGGCTGCTGCTCGGGGCGGCGCAGCCCGATCCGGCTTCTGCACAGGCTCAGCACCCGCGAAGCCCAGCGGGTGGAGGCCTTGCCGATCGCCGCCGCTTCCTCGGGCTCGCGGCAACCGCCGTACTCGTGGGTGCCGTCACCGCCTACGGCGGACGTCTGGTCGCGGGCCGCACTCGAATCGACAAGATCCGGCAGGCGATCCGCATCCCTCGTCCGGCTCGTCCCGCGCCGGCGCCCCCGGCGGGCGCGGCTCTCGACATCCCCGGGCTGACGCCGCTGTACGTCCGAAACGACGAGTTCTACCGGATCGACACAGCGCTGATCGTCCCGCAGATCGACCCGGAGGAGTGGTCGTTGCGGGTGGAAGGCGCGGTCGACAGGCCCTTCACGCTCACGTACGCCGAGCTGCTGGCGATGCCCCACATCGAGGCAGACGTGACGCTCTCGTGCGTCTCGAACGAGATCGGCGGCGACCTGGCCGGCAACGCGCGCTGGCAGGGCGTGCTGCTCTCCGAGCTCCTGGAGCGAGCCGGCCTTCGCCGCGGCGCGACTCAGGTGCTCGGCCGATCGGTCGACGGCTTCACCGCCGGCTTCCCCACCGAGGTGGCGCTCGACGGCAGGAACGCGATGGTCGCGGTGGCCATGAACGGCGAGCCGCTGCCGGCCGCGCACGGCTTCCCGGCTCGCCTCGTCGTGCCCGGGCTGTACGGCTACGTGTCCGCGACGAAGTGGCTCGCGGCGATCGAGCTGACGAGCTTCGCCGAGGTCGACGGCTACTGGATCCCGCGCGGCTGGAGCAAGGAAGGCCCGATCAAGACGCAGTCCCGGATCGACGTCGCCTCCCGCCAGGTCGTCGCCGGCGTCGCCTGGGCGCCGACGCGCGGGATCGACCGCGTCGAGGTCCGGATCGACGAAGGCCCGTGGCAGGAGGCGACGCTCGCAGCGCCCTTGAACGACGACTGCTGGCGCCAGTGGTTCCTGCCCTGGGACGCCGCCCCGGGGGAGTACGTGATCGCCGTCCGGGCGACGGACGGCACGGGCGAGACACAGACGGCAGAGCGGACGGACGTGGCGCCGAATGGCGCCAGCGGGCACCACACGGTCCGCGTCGACGTCAGCTAGACCGCCAGTCCCGGATCTGCGCCCAGAGGTGCTCCATCGTCGTCTCGCGCGCGGGGTGGAGCGGGTCGTACGGGACGTAGTTGACGGTTCGCACGATCCAGCCGTCGTCCCCTAGATCGAGGACGTTGATGCACGCGGGCGCCTGCTCGAAGGTGCCGAAGTAGGTGCGGTCGCCGGAGAGGGCGTGGGAGATGACGATCCGGTTGACGCCGCCGTGGAGGACCGCGAGCGCGGTGTGCCACTCGCGGGCGAGCAGCCGCTCGAGCGCGGGGTGGACGCGGTCGAGCGCCTCCCCGAGCGACTCGCCGCCGAGGAAGCGCGCGCTTTCGTCCTTGACGCGCAACGCGCCGACGAACGCCTGCTCGAGTTCCTCCGGAGGGATCGAGTCGAGCCGGCCGCCGCGCCATTCGGCGAGCTCGGGCCAGCGTTCCACCTCGTGGTCGGGAGCGACGATCCCCGCCGTCTCGGCTGTGCGCGGCAGGTCGCTTGCAACGACGAGGTCGAGCTCGACTCCGGCGAGCGCGTCCCGCGCTGCGGCCGCCTGGGCGCGGCCGTTCTCGGTCAGCGGCACCTGCTCGGGGCCGACCGGGCGCCCCGTCTCGTCGACGTACGACACCTCGGCGTGCCGCATCAAGTAGAGCCGGCGCCTCACTCGTACTTGGCCAGGTGCCGCGGATTCGAGACGCGCAGCTTTTGCGCGACCTGCTCTTTCAGGAGCGCCACGGCGTTCTCGGGCACGTCGCCCGCGCGGATGCGACGTGCGAGCTCCCAGTCTTCTTCGCGGGGCGGCGTCGTCGCCCAGAGCTCGCGCTCGGCGATGCCGAGGCCGTTGATCGCGACGATCGTCCGGAACTTCAGCCGGTGGTCGTCGATGGTCGGGAGGATCTCCTCCTGCAGGAACTCCCGGACCGCCTCCGCGAGCTCCTGCGGAGTTGGACGGTCATGCTGCATGTTCGATCAAGTCCAGCAGCTCGTATTCCATCTCGGCGGCCAGTCGGCCCAGCACGGCGAGCTCGACCGAGCGTTCCTGCCCGTTGAAGTGGCGGCGCGATTGGGTGAGACAACCCGTCGCCCACTTGACGTTGCCGAAGACCTCCCAGGCGAGCAGTTCCTCGCGGGTCACCTCCCGGCCGGTCAGCTCCGCGTAGCGCTCGAGGTAGCGATCGAGGTCGGCGATGCCGCCCAGGTGCTTCTCGTCGGCCCCGAAGCGCCAGGCGCGCACGAGCGGCCAGGCGAGATCCTCGATCGGATCGGAGAGATGAGCGAACTCCCAGTCGAGCACCGCGACCAGGCCGCGCTCGTCGACGGCGACGTTGCCGATGCGCCAGTCACCGTGAGCGACCACCGGCTCGCGACCCTGCGGCAGCCGCTCCTTTGCCCAGTGCAGCCCGAGCTCGATCGCGGGGTGGGGCTCGCCGACGGAGTCGAGCTCCTCGTAGAAGCGGGGGATCATGTCGATCTGCTCGAGGAACGGCAGCCGCTCGCGGGGAATCGCGTGGATCTTCGCGAGCTCTTCGGCCAGCTGGACGTCGAGGCCGGCCGGCGGGCTCTTGACGATCCGGCGGCCGATCGTCTCGCCCTTGATTCGTTCCATGACGAATGCCTCGCGGCCCTCGACCTCGCCGAGGTAGGCGATCGGCTCGGGCACCTTCACGCCGGCCTCGTGCGCGGCGCGCAGCACCTCGAACTCGTGCTCGAGCGTCAGCGTCGTCTGATGGATGACGCCGCCCGCGGCGCGCCGGATCAAGAGCTCCCGCCCGCCGGCGTCGACAGCCCAAGCCTCTTTCGACGCCCCGCCGGCGAGCAGGACCGCGCGCTCGACAGGCTCGCCGAGCGCTGCGGCGAAGGCGTCTCTCACAGGACGAGCTCCGCCATCACCTCGAGCGCCTCCGGCTGCCGTGCCTGGATCACGAGCGTCGAGATTCCGGCCTCGCGCCAGGCCTCGATCCGCTCCGCGATCCGCTCCTTCGGCCCGACGAGCGCGATCTCGTCGACGAGCTCGTCTGGGACGGCCATTGCGGCCTCGCCCTTCATCCCGGAGAGATAGAGCTCCTGGATCTTCGCCGCGGCCTCCTCGAAGCCGTAGCGCTGCGTCAGCGAGTTGTAGAAGTTCTTGCCGCGCGCGCCCATGCCGCCGACGTAGAGGGCGAGCATCGGCTTCAGCATGTCTCGGCACTGCTGCACGTCGTCGCCGACGACGACGGGGCACAGCGGCGCGATCTGGAAGTCGTCGGGCGCGCCTGCGAGCGATGGCCCGTGGATCTCGCGGAAGCGGTAGGGGGAAAAGAAGATCGGCAGCCAGCCGTCGGCGATCTCCACCGCGAGCGCGACGTTCTTCGGGCCGATCGCGGCGAGGTAGATCGGCACGTCGCGGCGCAGCGGCTTCAGGATCAACTTCAGCGGCTTGCCGAGGCCGGTGGCGTCCTTACCGCTGTAGGGGATGTCGTAGTGCGGGCCATGGTGCTCGACGGTCTCGCGGCGGAGGCCCGCGCGGACGATCTCGACGTACTCGCGCGTGCGGCCGAGCGGCTTTCCCCAGGCGACGCCGTGCCAGCCTTCGACGACCTGCGGCCCTGACGTGCCGAGGCCGAGCAGGACGCGGCCACCGGAGAGCTGGTCGAGCGTGGCCGCAGTCATCACGGTCA
>JALYRA010000078.1 GCA_030855545.1 Actinomycetota bacterium
TGACCGTCTGCACCATGATCTGCTGGCCGCGGGCGATCAGGTCGGTGATCTTCTTCCCGTGGTGGCGCTTGCCCTCGAGCTCGGGCACGACGATCTCGTCGACGTAGAGGAAGCCGTTCTTCTCGAGCCCGATCTCGACGAAGGCCGCCTCCATTCCCGGAAGCACGTTGTCGACAGTGCCGATGTAGATGTTCCCGGCGATCGAGCGGCGCTCCGGACGCTCGAGGTAGACCTCGGCGACGCGGTCGTCCTCGACGATTGCCACGCGCTGCTCACCGATGTCGATCGAGATCAGGAGCTCGCGCTTGGCTTTCGGGAGCGGCGACCGCTTCTGCGGGACGCGGCGCCGGTTGCCCTGCTGATTCTGGCTCGCACGGCGCTCCTGGCGCTGGCTTTGGTTGCGCTCGGCGGGCTTGCGCTCGCGCCTCGCCGGCGCCTGCCGCTGCTCGGGCTTCTCAGGCTTCTCGTCCGCGGTCTCGCCGGTCGTTGCGGCGCCGGGCTTCTTACGCCCGCGCCCGCCGCGGCTGCCGCGGCGGCGCTTCCGGTTCGGATCGGTGGGATCGGTTACGCCGTCGGCCGGAGCCTCGGGGCGGGGAAGGGGCTCAGCCGGTGCCGGCTGTGCGGGAGCGGCGACTTCCGTCGCCTGCTGCTCGGTTGAATCCTTTTTCTTTCTGCGGAACCAGGGTGACAAATGCTTCTCCTAGAGTTGTCGGCGCGCGCAAAGACACGGCCGCAAAAGCGGCCGGTCGCGCGCAGCGAGTGAATGTGGTGAAAACCGTAGGCATGGGCCTACGGACAGGCTAGCAAGCTATGCGGCGGCAGGACGGAGTCGCGCGCGCCTCGCCCGTACGGCGCGGAGTCGCTGCGAGAGACGCGCCCACGCCCACGGCTCGAGTTCGGCGTAACGCGTCTCGTTCTGCGCGCGCGTCGACTCGAGGTACTCGAACCACGCGTCGGCCTCCTCGATCTGCAACAGCTCTTCGGCGTGCTCGGAAACTGCCATCTCCGCCTCCCTCCGGTCGGGGTTTCCTGAACGATAGGACCCGGACCGGACGGATGTGTTACGCAGGGGCTTTTGCTTCAGCGACCGTTGCGAAGTAGCGATTGGCGGCCACACCGAGGGCGCGAGTGCCGGCGTAGGCGATCGCTCCCTTCACGAGCCACCCGGCCACCGGGACGGCGCCGAGGAGCTGCCTCGCCGCGGCCCGCAGGCCGAAACCCGCGCCGATCGTGGCCAGCACTTCGGGCAGGCGCTGCTGGTCGACGGCGACCCCGTGCGCGGCCGCGAGCCGCAGCACGAGCCGGAGCTGGTTCAGCGTCAGCACGGGGAAGTCGGCCCCGGGAATGAAGATCGCGACCGCGGCGATGCCGTTCTTCCGCGAGAACTTCTCGATCAGCTCCCGGCAGAGCGGCTCGCGCAGCGCCGGGATCCCGGCGGCGAGGGACGTGCCCGACTCGCCGAGCCGCTCGGCCACCTTGGTCGCGATCGCCTCGACGGGAAACCCACGGCCCGGCGGGCAGACGACGATGTCGGTGGCGAGCACGTACGGGATGTCGAGCGTCGCGCCGCCCGTCTGCACGGCGACGATCGGGATATTGGCGCGCTTCGCCGCTTTCAGCTCGCGCTCGTCCTCCTCCGTCACGGTCGCGCCGATCATCCGGATCAGGGCGGCTCCTTCCTCGGCGCGCCCGCCGACGCGGAGGGCGCCGGGCTTGGCGCCGCGGCCGAGCTCCTTGTGCAGCTGCTCCGCGAGCGGGCCGCCGACGAGCAGCGGCTTCGTGTCCTCGGCTGCGACCCGCAATTCCTTCAGCAGTCCCCAGATGACCATTGGGCTCAAGCTCTTTGCCATCAGCGGAGACGCCCGCGGCCGTGGTTGCCGCGGGCGTGGATCGCCTGAAGAACGCCGATCGCGATCACGTTCATCATCATCGACGAGCCGCCGACGGTGACGAACGGGAGCGGAATGCCGGTCACCGGCGCGATGCCCATGGTCATCCCGACGTTGACGAAGATCTGGAAGAGCAGGCCGAGCACGACGCCGCCGGCCACGATCGCGCCGAACGCGTCGCGCGCGACGGTGATCACGCGCAGTCCGCGCCAGACGACGAGCAGGTAGAGCAGAAGCAGGAGCGCCGCGCCGAAGAAACCGCGCTGCTCGGCGAGCGCCGCGAAGACGAAGTCCGTGTGGTGCTCCGGCAGGTAGTCGAGCCTGGTCTGGGTCGCGCCCTGGATGCCGCGACCGTCGAGCCCCCCCGAGCCGACGGCCGTGATCGACTGCGTCTGGTTGTAGCCACTGCCCTCCGGGTCGCTCTCGAGGTTGGTGAAGTTGAGCCGGTCGATCTGGTACGGCTCGAGCACCTCGACGCCGGCCGCCGGCAGGAACCAGACGACGCTCCCGACGAGCAGCGCGAAGACGGCGCCGAGGAGCGCGAGATGCGGCCAACGGATCCCGGCGATGAAGAGGCAGGCGCCGAGCGCGGCTGCATAGACGAGCGCCGTGCCGAGGTCGGGCTGCTTGAAGACGAGCAGGATCGGGAGCAGCGCGAGGCCGATCGCCTGGAGCACGACGCGCGGCTCGCCGATCCGGCGCGCCCGGTCGGCGAGGAAGCCTGCGAGCGCGAGGACGAAGAGGAGCTTGCCGAACTCGGACGGCTGGAACTGGAACGATCCGAGCTCGATCCACCGGCGCGAGCCGCGCGTCTCGTCGGCGAGCGGGTAGACGATCAGCATCAGCACGAGCGTGAGCCCGAAGATCGGCTTCTGCGCGCGGCGGTAGCGATCTGGGTCGATCGCGAGCGCGACCAGGAAACCCGCGAGGCCGAGGCCGGCGGCGATCGCTTGTCGGACGACGTAGTAGTTCTCGTTCCCCTCGACGTCGAAGCGCGTGATCCCGGCGACCGCCCAGAGACCGTAGGCGATCAGGGCGACGACGCCGAGCATCAGCACCCAGTCGAGGCGGCGCACGAAGGAGACGAGGTCGAGGTCGCGGCCGGCGGAGCGCGAGGGGGCGTAGTCCAACATCAGTCTGAGAAGACCTCGGCCTGCACGCCTGCCTGCTCGCGGAACCAGTGCTCGAACACCTTCAATGCCGCCGGAGCAGCCGCGGTGCCACCGTGGCCGCCGTTCTCGATCACGGCGCAGACGACAAGCGGCGGCCGTTCGGAGCCCCCGGTGGTCACGTGCACGTTGCCGTCGAACGGGCCCCAGCCGCACCACCACGCCTGATCCTCCAGGTGCCCGAGAGGGTAGCCGGGGAGGTTGACGACCTTCTCCGCGGTGCCGGTCTTGCCTGCGACCGGGACGGGGAAGCTGCCGAAGACGCCTGAGGACGTTCCCTCGGAGTCGTGCGTAGCCTGGTAGAGCCCCTCGCGGACGACCGACAGGGCCGTCGGGTCGACGTCGATCGACGTCGGCGGCGGCGGCGCGAAGGTGCTCACCGGGACGGGCGGCTGACCCTCGCCGCCGGGCCGCTCGACCGAGGTGACGAGGTACGGCGTCACGAGCTTGCCGCCGTTCGCGAGCGCGGCGTAGAAGCGCGCCATCTGCAGCGGCGTCACGGTCAAGTCCTTCTGGCCGATCGCGAGCTGGATCAGGTCGCCGGGGTTCCAGGCTCGATCGATTCCCTTGTAGGTCGCCTGCCGCCAGGCGGGCGTCGGCAGGAGCCCGGAGACCTCGCCGCCGATGTCGAGCCCGGTCGGGGTGCCGAACCCGAACTTCGCCGCCCACTTCTGCATCGCGGTCCAGTACTTCTGTTCCCGCTCGCCGCGCTCGAAGTAGCGGTTGCCGACGTCGTAGAAGTACGTGTCGCAGGACTGCGCGAGCGCTGTCGTCAGCGTCATCGGAGCGTTCGTGAACGGATTCCAGTTCTTGAACTCGAAGTCGTCGAGCCCGTACTTCGCGGACGGCGTGCACTGGATGTACTCGTACGGCGAGAGCAGGCCGTCCGAGATCGCAGCGAGCGCGGTCAGCGGCTTGAACGTCGAGCCGGGTGGATAGACGCCGGCGGTGGCGCGGTTGATTCCCGGATAGTTGCGCTCTTTCGCGACCTTCTCGACTGTGAGCGGCTCGAGCTTCTTCGGGTCGACACGGCCGACGTAGACGGACGGCTTGTACGTCGGGTTCGACGCGAGCGCAAGGACGGCGCCGTCGCGGGGGTCGAGCGCGATGATCGCACCGCCGTTCGCGTTGAAGGACTCGTGCTCGTAGGCCGTCTCGATCCCCTCTCGGAGCGCACGCTCGGCGGCGCGCTGGAGGCCGATGTCGAGCGTGAGGCGGACGCTGTAGCCGGGTTGGGCCGGCCGCCGCTCCGCAAACCCGCTCTGCGGGCGGCCGAGCGAGTCGACCCGGAGCTGCGCGATGCCGGGCGTTCCACGGAGGTAGCCGTCGAAGGCGGACTCGACGCCTGTCTTCCCGATCTTCTCGCCGCCGCGGTAGCCCTCCGGCTCGAGCTGCTCCAGCTCCTCCTTGGAGATCTCGCCGACGTAGCCGAGCAGCTGCGCCGCGAGCGCCTTGTGCTCGTAGTCGCGCAGGTAGGTGCCGGCGATCTCGACGCCCGGGAACTCGTCGCGGTGCTCCTGCAGGTACATCACCTGATCCTCGTGGACGGCCGTCTTGACGAGAATCGGCGTCAGCGGGTCGCCCTTCCGCTCCTCGAGCGCCTTCGTCAGCCGCGGCAGCGGGACGCGGAGGATCTTGGACAGCCGCTGCAGCATCGCGTAGCGGCCTTCCTTGGGTAGGTCGGCCGTCCAGATCTTCACGGCGGTGCCGGGCACGTTCGAGACGATCGTCCGGCCGGCCCGGTCGACAATCGAGCCGCGCGGCGCCTCCACCGCGATCGAGCGCAGCTGGTTGTTCTGCGCCGCGTTCAGGTACTGGTCGCCCGAGAGCACCTGGAGCGCCCAGAGCCGGAGGAACAGGATTGCGAAGATGATCAGCGCGAGCGCGGCCAGCACGCCGACGCGGAGCGCCAGCTGCGGCGTGAAGCGGTACGGCTCGACGGCGCGCGGGTCGGCCGGCAGGAACCGCCGCGACATGGACCGCTTTTCGGGGAACCGCCTAGCCAAGGAGCTGCACCTCGGTCACGCGATCGCCGCCGGCACGTCCAAGCGCCGAGCGGCAGAGCGCGAGGAGCGGCTTCGCGAGCAGGAGGTTGAGGACGAGGCTCGGCAACAGCGTGTCGAAGAGCGCGCGTCGCGCCGACACTTCCTCGCCGAGCAGGAAGTGGAGGCCGTAGCCCGCGTAGGCAATCGCGATCGTGCCCACGAGCACTGCCAGGAGCTGCGCGTGGGAGCGGTCGCGGCCAGTCGTCTCGCCGTAGCGTCCGGCCCCGTAGCCGAGGAGCGCGTAGAGAAGCGCCGAGACGCCGAGGGTGTCGAGCGTCAGGACGTCCACGAGCAGACCTCCGGCGAAGCCGGCCATGGCCCCGACGACCGATCCGCGGAGAAGCGCGATCGCGAGCAAAGAGATCAGGAGCACGTCGGCGGTGCCGCCGGCGACGTCGATCGAGACGAAGAGCGTCACCTGGAGGAGCGCCGCGACGAAGACGATCACCCCGACGAGCGAATTCTCTGCGGCTCTCACGGAAGCTCCGGGGTCGCGCGCCGCGGGACGAGCACGAGCACAGCGTCGAGCGAGGAGAAGTCGACGTCGGACACGACGATCACCTGCTGCCAGAGGTCGGTGTTGAGCTGTCCGACGAACGAGACGCGGCCGATCGGGATCCCCTTGGGATAGAGCGACGCGAGCGAGCCGGCGCGCCAGCCGGCGGTAATGACCTCGTCGCCTACCTGGATGATCTCGTCCTTCTTGACGCGGTCGAGGATCAGCGTCTCGCCGACGGCGCCGGGCCGGACGATGCCCGAGGCGTTCGTGCGGAGGTCGAGCGCCGAGACGGCGCTTGCCCGGTCCGTGAGGAGACGGACACGGGCGGCGGCGCCGGTGACGCGCGTGACCGTTCCGACAAATCCGTCCGCGGTGACGACCGGCGCGTTGAGCGCGACTCCCTCGGACGATCCCGCTGAGATCACGATCTCCTGTTCGAACGCGGCGGCCGGCTGCGAGATCACCTCGGCGGCGACGCCGTCGTAGTCGGTGGGGAACTTGGGCGCGTCCTTGTAGTCGAGCAGGCGCTTGAGGATCACGTTCTCCTGCAGCGCCGATTCGTTCTGGATCACCTGTTGGCGCAGCTGCTCGTTCTCGGTGCGCAGCTGGTCGTTGTCGGAGCGCGCATTGAACAAATCCGTCGTCCAGCCGTAGGCGTCCCGGAAAGGCCGCGCCACTCGCTCGACCGCGACCTCGACCGGCTGCAGCGCCCCGGCAACGGCGCCCTGGACGTCGTGCAGCGGGCCGTCGGACCGCTCGCGGAACGAGATCGTGATCAGGACGAGCGCGAGCAGCACGAGGAGCCCCAGCACAATCCGGCGCCTGACGGCACTGGTGCTGCGGGAGGAAAGCGAACGCGGGGCGGGACGCCGGACGGGAAGGCCCAGCACCGCCGATCTTGCGGTGCGGTTGCGTGGCACGGAGCGGTTCATGGTAGCGGCCTCGCAGGAAGCCGCTGGAAAAACGCCTTAGTAGCGGCCTCGGCCGTTTCGCCGGCCGCGTGCGCGGGCGCGGGCCGAGCGGTGGATCGCCTCGAATTCCTCGAGGCTCCGGCCCGACCCGACTGCGACGCACGTGAGCGGGCTTTCCGCCAGGTGAACAGGCATCTGCGTCTCGTGACGCAGGCGCTCGTCGAGGCCCTGCAGGAGTGCGCCCCCGCCTGCGAGGACGATGCCCCGGTCCATGATGTCCGCGGCGAGCTCCGGCGGCGTCTTGTCGAGCGTCGAGCGGATCGCGTCGATGATCTGCGTCACCGGTTCCTCGAGCGCGTGGCGCACCTCCTCGGACGAGAGGATCACGGTTTTCGGCAGGCCGGTGAGCATGTCGCGGCCGCGCACCTCGGCCTGAACCTCCTCGCGCATGCGGAAGGCGGAGCCGACCTCGAGCTTGATCTCCTCGGCGGTCTGCTGGCCGATCAGGAGCTTGTACTCCTTCTTGATGTGGTTGACGATCGCGTCGTCCATCTCGTCGCCGCCGACGCGCAACGACTGCGAGACGACGATGCCGCCAAGCGAGATCACGGCGACCTCGGTCGTGCCGCCGCCGATGTCGACGATCATGTTCCCCGTCGGCTCCGCGACGGGAAGTCCGGCGCCGATCGCGGCGGCCATCGGCTCCTCGATCAGGTAGGCCTGGCGCGCGCCGGCGGAAAGCGTCGCCTCCTCGACCGCGCGCTTCTCGACGCCCGTCACACCCGACGGAACGCAGACGACGACGCGCGGGTGCGCGAACCGGTGCTGATGCACCTTCTGGATGAAGTGGCGGAGCATTTGCTCGGTGACGTCGAAGTCGGCGATGACGCCGTCCTTGAGCGGACGGATCGCGGCGATCGTGCCCGGCGTGCGGCCGATCATGCGCTTGGCCTCGGCGCCGACGGCGTGCACCTCGCCCGTGCGCTGGTCGATCGCGACGACCGACGGCTCCGAGAGGACGATGCCGCGTCCCCGCACGTAGACGAGCGTGTTCGCGGTCCCGAGGTCCACGGCCATGTCGCGGCCGCCGAAGCCGCTCATCGAGCGAAAGATGCCCATCCCGCGGTCGAGTCTAGCTACGTGCAGCGATTTCTAGAGCGTCGCGCACGCGTCGGCACATGGAACCGACTGGCTGCACCCGAGCCTTCCGTCCGGATAGACGAACCAGTTTTGGATCAGGACGATCGTAGTCCCGTCGACTCCAAAACCGCCTGCGAGGACATGGATTACCGTGCCTCCGAAGGGTTTGTCGACCAGGTAGCCCGTGCCCCAGAGGATCCCCTTCGACGGCTGTGGCATCCGGCAGCGAAGGGCTCTCGCGACGTTGACCGTGTAGCACGTCATCCGCTTGCCCTGGCTGAACGAGACAATCCGCGGGCCGGTCGAGCCGGCGCAGACCGACCACGACTTCGGATGGGCGCCGTCGCAGCGCACCTGAACCGCGGCCGACGTGCGACCGGGCAGGAGGAGCCTCGCACGGCACCGCGCGGTTTCGGGCGTCGGGTTCTCGACCGGGATCGAAGGCGTCCTGATCGCCGGTGTCAGCCTCGGCGGCCTGACCGGGATCACGATCCGCCGGGCGTGGGCGACGGTGACGGTGCACGCGCCACGATACTTTCGTGAGCTCGAGTCGACGCGCGCATCGACGGTGAGCCGGACGGCGGCCTTCTGGAGCACGGGATCGCGCACGTGCTTTTCGGCGCTCGTGACGTCCATCGTCCACGACCGCGCGCCGCTCGAGCGCAGACGGAACCTGAGTCCGGCGACCGGGCCGATGGGGGTCATCGACGCACGCGTCACTGCAAGCTTTCGCCCGCCGCCGCCGACGAGGTCGAAGCGCAGCCGTCCGTTCCCGCCATGCTCGATCGCGAGCACCTCCGGCGCGCACTCGAGGGCGAACGGAGCAGGACTCGGTGCGGCGCGCCGATCGAACCGATAGTCCTCGGTCTCGCCGCCGACCGTAGGCGTCGCCTGTCCGGCGCTTCCAGCGTGAGGCACGGGCGCACCTTGATGCACCTGCACCCGCCACCAGAACTGCCGCGGCTGCTCGCCGGTGCGGAACCGCAGCGTGACGGCGGCGACGCGAGCCTCGCCGAGCGAGGCGGGGTCGATGAGCTCGTTTTGGATCCCCCACTCCGGCCCGCAACGCGCTGTTCCGCCGTCGGACCAGTCGCCGTCTTCGTTCCAGTCGAACCAGGCGTTGAGTAGATCGGCTCCGTCGAGCGCACGCTGGTCGCGTCGACCAACACGGTCAGGGCGCTCAGCGCGCACGAGCGCGGCTCGAGGTACGCACCGTCGTCCGCGTCGCCGCCCTGGCGAGCGTCGGCCTCGGCCGTCCATCCCGGACCGATCCGGGGGCCGCCCGGCGAGTGGCGGGGTCCAGCACTGGCGGCACGGGACGGGAACGCGCCCGCGAGGCTTATTCGGTTGACGTAGCCGGCCGACACGCCGTCGGGCGCGTCGCCGTAGTCGAAGCCGCCGGTTCCGGCTCCGAGCTGGGTCGTGGCGGCAGCCGCCAGGCCAACCGCGACGAGCAGAAGGCCACCTCCTAGCCGGACGAGTATCCGCCGAGCACGCACGCCGGTCAAACTGCGCGAGTGTACTCACGCATCGTCCTCGTCACAGGCTGCTCTTCCGGGATCGGCCGCGCGACCGCCGAACGTCTCGCGCGTGCAGGCTGGACTGTCTACGCGAGCGCGCGGCGGCTCGAGTCGATCGCGGGACTCGAAGGCTGCCGGCCACTCCAGCTCGACGTCACCGACGACGACTCGATGCGCGCGGCGGTCGAGCGGATCGAGCGAGAGGAGGGCGCAGTCGGTGTGCTCGTGAACAACGCGGGCTACAGCCAGAGCGGCGCCGTCGAGAGCGTTCCGATCGACGAGGCGCGGAGGCAACTCGAGACGAACGTCTTCGGGCTTGCGCGACTGACGCAGCTCGTCCTCCCGGGGATGCGCGCGCAGGGCTGGGGCCGGATCGTCAACGTCAGCTCGATGGGCGGCGAGTTCACCTTTCCGGGCGGGGGTTGGTATCACGCGTCGAAGCACGCGATCGAGGCGCTCAGCGACGCGCTCCGCTTCGAGGTGCAGGGCTTTGGCATCGACGTGGTCGTGATCCAGCCCGGATTGATCAGGACGGGCTTTGCCGAAGCGGCCGTCGGCTCGATCGAGCAGGACGACGGGCCGTACGCGCAGTTCAACGCCGCGGTCGGCGCTGTGACGGCCGGCGCCTACGAGAGTGGCCTGGCGCGAAGGCTCGGCGGCGGGCCGGAGACGGTCGCGAAGGCGATCGAGAAAGCCGTGACCGCAAGACGGCCCCGCACGCGCTACCGGGTGACGCCGTCGGCGCGCCTCTTCATCACCGTGCGGCGCCTGCTCCCGGACCGGGGCTGGGACGCCCTCGTCGGCCGCAGCTATCCGAAGCCGTAGGCGCCGGGGAGGCGTTCGGCCAGGATCCGAACGAGCAACCCGGCAGGCAGGCCGACGACGTTCAGGTAGTCCCCTTCGATCTCCTCGACGAGCCCGGCGCCACGGCCCTGGATCGCGTAGCCGCCGGCCCGTCCTTCCCACTCCCCGTACGCCATGTGCTGTCCGAGCTCGCGCGGGGTGAGCTCGCGGAAGGTGACGCGTGTCGAGTCGTGCTCGACGACCTCCCAGCCCGGGGTGATCAGGCACAGCCCCGAGACGACGACGTGGGTCTCGCCGGCGAGCTCGGCGAGCATCCGTTCGGCCTCCTCGGCGTTCGCCGGCTTGCCGAAGATCTTGCCGCCGAGCGAGACGGCGGTGTCGACGCCGAGCACCGGCCGGTCGCCGGCCCGCGCGGCCACCGAGCGAGCCTTCCCCTGCGCGTGCTCCCGGACGAGCGCGACAGCGTCGGCTTCCGGTGGGTCCTCCTCGACGTAGTCCGGCTCGACGACGTCGTAGGGGATGCCGAGCTGGTC
>JALYRA010000079.1 GCA_030855545.1 Actinomycetota bacterium
TGCCGTCGAGCACCCCGATCGTCGCGGGCACCGCGCCCGCCTCGCGCACGCGCCGCTCGCTCTCGAGTCCGACCTCGACGCCCTCGCCGGGCGGAAACCCGTGCGCGACGAGCGTCGTCTCGAGCGCGACGATCGGCCTCCGCTCCGCGAGCGCCTGGGCGACCTCGTTGGAGACGTGGATCAGATCTCTCACGGCATGGAGCCTAGTTTCGCGACGCAGCGTGCCGCCGCGGCCAGTGCGGACCCGGGGCCGCCGACGAGGTAGCCGGCCGCGAGCGCGTCGCCGGCGCCCGTTGTGTCGACCGCCTCGACGGGCTCTGCGGGCATGTCGACGTCGCCGAACCGCGCGCCAAGCGGTCCTCGCTTCAACACCCAGACGCAGTCGGCGAGCGGGCCATCGAGGATCTCCTCCTCGTCCTCGTTGGCGAACACGATCGCCGGCCGGAGCTCCTCGAGCCGCTCGCGGAACCGTTCCGGCCCGAAGTCGCGGATCGCGCTCCACGAGGAGAGATCGACCGAGATTCGCGGTACGAGCTCTGCTGCGCGGAGCGCCGCCTCATCGATCGGCGAGCGCAGCAGCGAGTAGCCGGGCAGATGCAGGTGCTCGACGCCGTCGAACCAGGCCGGATCGAGCTCGTCGGCGCGAAGGTCGGGCGAGATGCCGCGATCGGTGGCCATCGTCCGTGACCCGTCGGCCGCGACGAGCGAGACCACCGTTCCGGTGCGCCCGGCGGCGAGCGGTCCGCGAATCTCGGCGCCGTACCGCTCGAGCGCGGCCCTCGCAGTTCGACCGGCCTCGTCGTCCGCGAGCTTGCCGACGAACCGCGCCTCCCCGCCGAGCTCGGCGACCCATGCGGCGACGTTTGCCGCCTGTCCGCCGGGGCCGAGCTGCGTGACCGCGTCCGCGTCCGCACCCTCAGCGAGCGGCTGGCGGAGACGGACGATCACGTCCAGGAGCAGGTCACCGAGTGTCGCGATCATCCGTACCATCGTTCCATGCAGGACGAGTCACGCCGCTCGCGAACGCGCTCGTTCCTCGTCGGGGCGGCGGTCGGAGCGTCCGCCGCGATCGCAGCCGCGCGGCGGCTCCGCCCCAAGGAGCGGCGCCGCGAGACCCCGGCCGGGCTTGCTGCCTTCGAGGACGCGCCCTGCTACCGGGAGCTCGTCGAAGGCGAGCGGGCCGCGCCGTAGCCGCGAAGGGCGCGGGCGGCGCGCTCGATCATCGGCAGGTTGATGTCCGCGTCGCCGAGGTAGAGCCGCTTCCCCACGAGCGTCGCCTGACCCGCACGCTCGAGGTAGCGCTTCGGCGTCAGCACCGGCTTCCGCGTGCGAATGACGAGGAACGGCCCGAAGTCGCGCACGACGAACGCGGATGCCGGACGCGGTGAGACGCGGGGAATCTGGAGCGAGCGGTCGTAGTTCGTCGTCTTGCTCGAGTCGAAGACCCAGACTCCGTGGCCGAGCGGCCGTTCGAGCGAGAGGAGGTTGTGCAGGGCGAGGTCGGCGTCGGCCCGCGGCAGCACGACGAGCGGGAAGTCGGAACTCTGCTCCCAGGCCTGAAGGAAGAGCGGGTCGTAGCCGAACAGGACATCGTTGCGCCCAGTCGTCGAGGCGAGATAGGCGGCGGCGTCGGCGCGCGCCTCCTGGCGCAGCTCCGGTTCCCACTCGAAGAGCTCCGGCGTCCGGTCCCACGTCCAGGCGATCTGCGCGATCACGATCGCCGCGAGCGTCGCCATCCCCCAGATCCGGCCGAGCCGGACGATCCCCGCCCCGACGGCGAGGGCGAGGAACGGGAGCAGGAAGATCAGATGTCGCGTCTCCGGCGAGCCCGAGCTCCGCGCGACGACAAGCGCCGCAAGGGGGACGATCGCGGCGCAGGCGGCGAGGAGTCGCGTCTCCCGCGAGAGCACCGCGAACCCGGCCGCCGCCGCGACGAGGAGGCCGGGAAGGACCGGAAATCCCGCGGTGAAGTCGCTGGCCGCATGCCAGACATAGCCCACGACATCGAGCCGGCTGCCTCCGGCGACCCCCGCGTCGAAGCGTCCTGCGAGAACGAGATCGGTCAGCCAGAACGGGATCCCGAGGACGGCGACCGCGCCGAAGGCCCGCACCGCCTCACGCAGCCGCTCGCGACGGCCGACGACGACGAACGCCGCTTGCGACGCGAGAACGAGGGCGCCATATGGGTGCGTCGCGACAGTGCCGAGGAGCGCGAGCACCCAGAGCGACCATGCGCGCCGGCCGCCGCGGTCGAGCGCGTGCAGCAGCGCCAGGTACGAGAGCGCGCTCGTGAAGAGGAAGATGCTGTACATCCGCCCGTAGACGCCGTGGAACAAAAACGTCCAGCTCGTGGCGAGGATGGCGATCGCCGCGAGCGCCCGCGCAGGGCCGCCGAGCCGCGCCAGGAGCAGCGCGACGACTGGGATGCTCGCGACCGCGAACGCGGCGGAGACCGCGCGCAAACCTGCCAGGCCGAGGTCGAGGTGGGCGACAGCCCAGGCGAGCAGGAAGTGCAGGGGCGCGCCCCCGCGTTCCTCCAGCACGACCTGGAAGACCTCGTCGAGCGGATACCGGCCGATGAAGAGCGGCAGCGCTTCGTCCTCGTGCGGCGGCCAGGCGAGCAGCTGGTGGACGAGGAACGCCGCGGTCGCCACCGTGATCGCCACGACACCGAGCGGGAAGCGGCGGGCGGCGATCCACGGTCGCGCGAGCGCCCACTCGCGGGCGCCGAACCGGGATGCCTGGGCGGTCTCGCTCATCGTGGCCGTCAGTGTGCCTTGCTACGGTTCTCGGCCATGCCGATCTACGAGTACCGCTGCCCCGACGGGCACACCTTCGAAGTCTTCCAGCGGTTCGAGGACCCGCCGTCCGAAACGTGCGAGATGTGCGGCAAGAGCCCCGTCGAGAAGGTGCTCTATCCCGTTTCCGTGCACTTCAAAGGCTCCGGCTTCTATTCGACCGACTACGGCCGCGGCTCGGGCAAGAAGCGCGACAACTCGAAGGAGGGCGGCGGCGACTCGGGTGGGTCGGACTCGTCGGACTCGTCGGACAAGAAGCCGGAGAGCGGCGAGAAGAAGGCCGCGCCTGCCGCCGACTGACGCAGCTCAGCGGCGCCTGAGCGCGTTCAGCCCGAGCAGCAGCACGATCGAGCCGGCGACTGCGAGCAGGAACGGCTTCAGATCCCAGCCGAAGTCGATCTCCGTACCGAACACCGCCTCGCCCAGGAAGCCGCCGATCAGGGCGCCGACGACGCCGACAGCGAGTGTTCCGAAGCAGCCGATCTGGTGCCGGCCCGGCGTCAGCGCGCGGGCCAGGGCGCCCGCGAGCAGTCCGAACAGGATCCAGCCGAGAATGCCCACGGGGAGACTCTAGTCAGCCGACCGACCGACGAGGCAGCCGGCGCCGAAGGTCGTTCCCGGCGGGGGCGGCTGCGGCGCCGAGCGACCGGTGAACATCGAGATCACGGCTGAGTTCTCCTCGCCGCCGATCAGAACGGACTCGCCGCCGAACGCCTCAGGGTTCCCGCCGAGGCGGCAGTGCAGCGCCCGGTCGGAGTTCGAGCGGAATCTCACCCATCCGAGCTGGAGCAGCTGCCGCGCCGAGAGGTCGGTTGTGAGCGGCTTGACGAGGTCGCCCCCCACGAACGGCAGCTTCACGAATGTGCCCGGGCCGACCAACTCGTCGGTCATCGCCTCGACGACGGCCTGCTGGCGCTCGCCGCGCGTCAGGTCGTTCTCGGCCGGGTCGAGCAGGTTCTCACGCACCCGCGAGTAGATCAGCGCGCGGTGGCCGCTCATCTCCTGCTTGCCTTTCCCGAACCGCCACCCGGGCCACTGCCGGCAACGCGCCTCGG